>NZ_JBCLUZ010000001.1:0-266097 GCF_039548395.1 Luteimonas changyuni | reverse complement strand
CGGGCCCGGACCTTTTGCGCGGTGGTGGACGAGGGCAACGTCGACGCAGATGTCGCAACCAGGCGGTCGTCACCGGATCAAGCGGCACGGCCACGCCACACCACGGCCACGATCGCGAGCGCGCCCGCTCTTGATCTCCGTCCCGAAGCAGGAAAACGCCACGGCCCGTCCCGTGCACAGGGGGTGTGCGGAGAGACGGCCATCGATGGCCGTCTCTCCGCACACCCCCTGTGCGCGGGACGGGCAGCGCGGGCTACAACGGAGAAATGCACGGGACGGGCAGCGCGGACCACAACGGAGAAATGCGCGGCACGTGCAGCGCGGACTACAACGCAGAAATTCCCGGCACCCGCAGCGCAGACCAGGATTAAGCAGCTCCCGACCCCAACTGTCACGTCATCACCCGGAGCCTCGAGAAGAACCAGCCACCCCGCCGGGTCGGCCGTACGTCTCTCCCTCAATCGGGAGAAGAGCGCCTTTTTGCCGGCAACTGCGTTGCGCAGGCAGCTTGACCAGGACGCAACCCCGCTCAGTCCCTGCAGACGGGCATCCTGCGCATGACGAGGGTGCCGCCGGCAGGATCGGGAACCGGCCGCACCTCATATTCCACTTTCCCGCAGTCCTTCATGTCGGCGTGGCGCCGGCGGGCGCGAGACGCGGGTGCCTGCATCGCGCCCGGCTGCTCCAGCTCGTAGACGAACCGCATTTGCGTGCCCTGCGGCAAGCCTCCCGCGTTGGCTTCCTGCAGTTCGATGACCACGACCAGGTCGAACGACGAGGGCGACACCTCGCCCGTGATGGCGAACGCCTGGGACGCGGCCACGCCGCCGCCGGAAATGCGCCCGCCCGGCTCGATGTCGATGCGGATATCGCCCATGCCACCGCTCCAGCCACCGTCGCCGGTCGCCCTGCCGTCGACTTCGAGTCCGGCGTCGCCGCGTGGATCCACGATCGCGCCGATGACGCTGAGCTGCGTGCCGCCGCTACCGTCGGGGATGAACCGCGCCGTGCCCTTGCCGTGCTCGTCGTAGGCGGTTCCGCCGGGCGGCGAGACGGTTACTTCGACGCGGCCTTCGTAGGCGGTGAGCGGGAATGGCAGCGCGGGATCGCCACCGCCGTGGCACGCGCCAGCGGCGAGAACGAAGGCGAACGGCAGGCAGTTGGTCACAGCGCGCATGGTGTCTCGTCGAAAGGGGCGGTCCAGCCGGTGCGGCTCCGTTCCGGAGGCGCTGCGGGATCAATCCTGGCGACGCGACGCCAGCCTTCTCGCGACCAGCCAGGCCACCGCGGCGCTCAGCAGGCCGAGCAGTGCGAATCCGCCGGTGGAGTTCCGCGCCGAAGTATCGCCCACCGCCCCCGTGCCGACCGGCAGCAGGGCCACGATCGCGAACGCCACGCAGCCATAGGCGATGATCGCCAGCAGCCAGAACAGCCACTGCATCATGCTCTCACGCAGTTCGCGCTCCACGGCAGCGGCATCCCGGTTGGAGGCGGCGGTACTGCCCTGTGCACCCAGGGCCATGAGCAGCGTCGACAGTCCGCCGGGCAGTGCATGCACCGCCCGGCGCAGGCCCCGGCGATGGGGGCCTTCGCCGGTATACGTCCCCGCAATGTCGGTGCGGGCGATGACCTGTCCACGATCCGCCGCCACCAGCGGGTTTCCGCTTCGGGCTTCGGCAGCCTGGGCCTGGGTCGCCGCCGGGGCCGCGGGCGCGACCACCGCTGTACTGCCGGCGGCCAGCGCTGCGGTGCTGGTGGCTGGCGCCGTTGCCGCTGTCGTGGCGGAGGCCGCCGCTGGCAAGGTGCTGGCGGCGAGGGTCGTGGCCGCGGCGATAGCGCGCGGTGGCATTGCGGCCCGATCATTCACCGGCCCGTCTGCACGCGGAGGCGCGATCTCGGCGCGCTGCTGGGCCGGCACCGCCGGCTCGGCCCGCGCGGCCGGCGCCGCGGCATGCGCCAGCGGCACGGCCTGGTGTGCCGGTTCCGCGCGCGCCGGAGCCATGGCGAGCTGAGCGTGCTGCGGCAGGGGTAGCTGGAATTGCGCGGTCGAAGCCGCGGCATGCGTGGCCGTGACCATGGCCATGGCGCCGTGCATCGCTCCGGGCGCCGCCTGCGCGACATTCACGCCCTGTGCGAACGGGTTGGCGGGCCCCGCCGCCGCCGGTGCTGCCTGGGCACCGGCCTGGCCGGGCACATGTCCCGGTGGAGGACCGGCGTGCGGCGGAGGCTGCCCCAAGAGCTGTTGCGGCAGCCCGAGGACCTCGCGGACCAGGCCCTGCCCGGGATTGCCGTAGTGGCCGGGGCCAGGAAGTCCCTGTCCGGGATGGCCATGCTGCATGGGACCGGGAACGCCTTGGCCGGGATGGCCATGTTGCACGGGGCCGGGAGCGCCCTGTCCGGGATGGCCATGCTGCACCGGACCGGGGATGCCCTGGCCCGGATGGCCGGGACCGGAAATCCCCTGGCCGGGATGGCCAGCGCCGGGAATGCCCTGTCCCGGGTGCCCGGGCGTGCCCCGGCCTGCGTGGCCGGGACCGCCGCTGCTCCAGCCCGGGAGTGCGCGTCCGGCGCCGCCGCCCGGATCGCTGCCGGGGCCGAGCGGGAAGCCGCCGCCATGGCCGCCGTGGACCCCGGTATGGCTGGTCAACCAGCTCAGGTTGTGCGCGCCCGGGAGCGGTCCGGGACCCTTGGCGAGTGCGGTGTGGAGCGGATTGACGGGAAGGATGGGCATGGCACGCCTCATGCGCGGCGGAATACGGCATCGGCTGCCGCGGACGGATCGCCCCCAAGCCACCTTAATCCGCTGCGCCGGTGTCGGCACCCTCGGGTGGACCCGAGGTGGTCAACGTCCGGCCCGGCCGTTCCGCAGGCAAAAAAACGGGAGACCGAGGTCTCCCGTGAAGCCGGCCTTGGCCGGAGGACTATGTTGTGGCGCGGACAGCCTACTCCCAGCCACTTCCTGATGCAATGCCTGAGGTGTTGGCTGCTAAGTCATTGAAACTGCTTATCGGTCGATCCGAAGTGCTTCGCGCTTCAGGGCCCGCCGTTGGGCCCGCGACTGCGTCCAGTCGTTGCCGAACGAGGCCGACTCCCAGGCCCCGTAGGTCGGATTGGGCAGCATCCACCAGCGGTCGCCGAACCACTCGCGATATTCGCCGTGCCGGGCGGCGTGCTGCTGCGGGGTATTCGCGGTGACCTGCACGAAGTCGCCGAGCTGGTCGCCGAACTGCATCAGGACACGATGGCTGCGCCCGACCGCCTGGCGGCGGCAGGTCTTTCCGGAGCCGGCCTGCTCGCAGCCGGGCACCTGCATGCCCAGGCCGAGGAAAACGTCCTCATGCTGTACCGGCAGGCCTTCGCTGCGCAGGTTGGCGAGGGTGGCTTCGGTGAGCGCGGCGCTCCGGTTGGAGATGTAGAACACGGTGACGCCCTTTGCCGCCGCGGCGCGGGTGAATGCGACCGCGCCGGGTACCGCGACCGCCCTGCGCTCCTCCACCCATGCGTCCCAGGCCGGATCGGCGAACTCGGTGCCGTCGACCACCAGGCGCGCCTGGTAGGCCGAATTGTCGAGCACGGTCTCGTCGATATCGAGGATCACCGCGGGCGGCAGCGCGGCGGCATTGCCGGCGGCTGAGCGTTCGGCCGGGACCAGCGCGTCCCACGACGGATCCGCGAGCGCGGCGTCCAGGCGTTCGGTGGCGGCGCGAAACACCGTTTCCGAGATCGCACGGTATTCCACCGAGCGCTGCAGCCAAAGGACCGCGTTGAGGTTGTCATCGGCCGGCACCGCGTCGGGCGCCGGCATCGCCGAGGCAGCAGGGGGGCCGGATGCCGCGGGCGGCGCGCCGGCGTCCGCGGGCAGCGGGACGTGTCGGCATGCGCCCAGCGCCAGGGCGATGGCGAGCACGACGAGGGTGCGTGGGACGTTCAAGCGCGGCTGGAGACGCATGGATGACTCCGGATGCGGGACAGCCCCGGAGTTTATCCGAGACCCCCAACCTCGAAGCGGGACAGCGGGTCGCAGATAAAAGGTTCATCTCCCGATTGCGTGGCTTTCGGTTGATTGTTCCGGGAGGGAGTCCGGGAGGGTGTGCGCTGCCCGCCGTGGAGGCAGGGGGGATGCCCAGCCGGAATATGCGCATCCTGCTCCCAGTTCCGGCCGCCGGCCATCCATGGCCGGCTCTGGGCATCCCCCCTGCCTCCACGGCGGGCCGGATCTTTTTCGCAGTCGGGGACGAAGGCGACGTCGAGTCGACGTCGAAACCGGTTGGATCGTCAACGGATCAAGCGGCACGGCCACACCACGCCACACCACGATCGCGAGCGCGCCCGCTCTTGATCTCCGTCCCGAAGCAGGAAAACGCCACGGCCCGTCCCGTGCACAGGGGGTGTGCGTACAGCCGGCCATGGATGGCCGGCGGCCGGCCTTGGGAGCAGGACGCGGACAGGCCGGGGGAGCACACCCCCTGTGTGCGGGACGGGCAGCGCGGACCAGAACGGAGAAATGTGCGGGACGGGCAGCGCGGACTACACCGGAGAAATGTGCGGGACGTGCAGCGCGGGCTACACCGGAGAAATGTGCGGGACGTGCAGCGCGGGCTACACCGGAGAAATGCGCGGGACGTGCAGCGCGGACCCCAGCGGAGACGCTCCCGGCCCTAACCGTCACGTCATCACCCTGAGCCTCGAGAAGAACCAGCCACTCCGCCAGGCCGGCTGTACGCTTCTGCCTCAATCGGCAGAAGAGCCGGATAGAAGGGAGTAGACGGGAGGATCAGCCCTCGAGCAGCGCCCTGATCGCGGCGAAGCCGACGTCGGCGCGCTCCTTCTTCCTTGCCGCGTCGACCACCGGATCGGCGCCGTCGCGCTGCAGCTCGGCGGCCGGCAGTTCGTCGAGGAAACGGCTGGGCACCAGGCGCAGGCGCTCGCCCCAGCGCTGCGCCTCGCGCGCATACGACAGCCAGAGCTGCTCCTTGGCACGCGTGATGCCCACGTACAGCAGCCGGCGCTCTTCGTCGATGCGGCCCTCGTCGACGCTGGCCTCGTGCGGCAGCGTGTCGTCGTCGACACCGACGATGAAGACATAGCGGAACTCGAGGCCCTTGGCCGCGTGCAGGCTCATCAGCCGCACCTGGTTGCCGGCGTCGCCCTTGTCGGCATGGCTGAGCAGCGCCAGCGACGCCGCCAGCTCGCCCGGCCCGGCGCCGCCGCGGGCGCCGTCGAACCAATCGGCAAGTTCATCGAGGTTGCCCCGGCGGATGCGGAACATCTCCTCGGTCTTGCACTGCGCGCGCAGCGCGGCCAGCAGGCCCGAGCGTTCGTTGAGCGCACGCACCAGCTCCGCCGGCGTCAGCCGCGCGGCGTCGGCACGCAGGCCGCGGACCACGTCGGCGAAGCCCGACAGCGCGCTTGCCGCACGCGGCGCCAGCTGCTTGAGCATGCCGACCGATTCGATCGCGCGCGACATCGGCATGCCGGCGTTGCGCGACAGCTCGGCAAGCTTCGCCAGCGTGGTCGCGCCAACGCCGCGCCCGGGCGACTGCACCGACCGCAGGAAGGCGGAATCGTCGTCCGGGTTGGCCAGCATGCGCAGCCAGGCCAGCGCGTCCTTGACCTCGCCCCGGTCCAGGAACGCCGTGCCGCCGGTCAGGTGGTAGGGCACGCGCAGCATCTGCAGCGCCTTTTCCAGCGCGCGCGACTGGAATTTGCCGCGGAACAGGATGCAGAACTCGCTCCACTCGACCTGGCGCGCGGCCTGGATGAACTGGATTTCCGCGGCCACGCGCTCGGCTTCGTGCGCGGCGTCGCGGCACTCCAGGATCCGGATGCGTTCGCCGTCGGCCTGCGCGCTCCACAGCGTCTTCAGGTGTTCGTGCGGATTGTTGGCGATCAGCGCGTTGGCCGCGCGCAGCACGCGGTTGGAGCAGCGGTAGTTCTGCTCCAGCTTGATGACCTTCAGCGCCGGATAGTCGCGCGCCATCTGCGAAAGATTCTCCGGGTTCGCCCCGCGCCATGCATAGATCGACTGGTCGTCGTCACCCACGCAGGTGAAGTTGCCCTTGTCGCCCGCCAGCGCCTTGAGCAGCCGGTACTGGGCGTCGTTGGTGTCCTGGCATTCGTCCACCAGCAGGTAGCCGATGCGCTCGCGCCAGCCCAGCGCGCAGTCGGCGTCGTTTTCAAGCAGCTGCACCGGCAGCCGGATGAGGTCGTCGAAATCGACCGCGTTGAAGGCCGCAAGGCGCGCCTGGTAGAGCTCGTAGATCATCGCCGCGTCGTGCTCGGGCGTGGAGCGCGCAAGCGCACGCGCCTGCTCGGGCGAGTGGCCGCCGTTCTTGGCACGCGACACCAGGCCCTGCATCGCCTGGATGGCATCGGGCTTGGCCCCCGGCATCAGGTCCTTGAACTGGGCCAGTGAGTCGTCGGAATCGAAGATCGAGAAGCCGCGGCGCAGGCCGGCGCGCTCGTGCTCGACCTGCAGCATGCGCAGTCCGAGCGCATGGAAGGTGCAGATGGTCAGGCCTTCGCTGGCGTCGCCGCGGATGCGCCGCGCCACGCGCTCGCGCATCTCCTTCGCCGACTTGTTGGTGAAGGTGATCGCGGCAATGCGCTTGGCGGGATAGCGCCGGGAATCGATCAGGTGCGCGATCTTCTCCACGATCACCCGGGTCTTGCCGCTGCCGGCGCCGGCAAGCACGAGCAGCGGGCCTTCGACGTGTGCGACGGCCGCGGATTGCTGGGGGTTGAGGCCGTGCATGGGGACTCCGGGACGGCCGGCGATTGTATCAACGGCGGCGGTCCGGGCCGAACGCGCGGGCCGCGCGCCACCGTCGCGCTGCGCCTCGCGCTGCCGCTAGACTTCCCCGATGGCCAAGCTCTATTTCTACTATTCGGCGATGAACGCCGGGAAGACCACCACCCTGCTGCAGTCCGCGCACAACTACCGCGAGCGCGGGATGCGGGTGCTGATCCTCGCCCCGGCGCTGGACGATCGCGCCGGCAGCGGCACGGTGGCCTCGCGGATCGGGCTGCAGGCCGAGGCCCGGGTCTTCGGCCGCGGCGACGACCTCCAGGCCCTGGTGCAGGCGGACATCACCGCGCATGGCCGGCTGCACTGCGTGCTGGTGGACGAGGCGCAGTTCCTGACACGGCCGCAGGCCTGGCAGCTCTCGGAGGTGGTCGATGCGCTGGGCGTGCCGGTGCTGTGCTATGGCCTGCGCACGGATTTCCGCGGCGAGCTGTTCGAAGGCAGCCAGCACCTGCTGGCTTGGGCCGACGAGATCCAGGAGATCAAGACCATCTGCCACAGCGGCAGCAAGGCGACGATGACCGTGCGCGTCGACGGCCAGGGGCGCGCAGTCCAGGACGGACCGCAGGTCGAGATCGGCGGCAACGAGCGCTACGTCTCGGTCAGCCGCGCCGAATTCAAGCGCATCGTGCGCGGCGAGGGGCGCATCGAACCCTCGCAGCCGTCGCTGCCCCTGGCCTGATTCAGGCCGGCGGGAGAGGCGGTGGCGTGTCGCACCGCTGCCGCCAGTAAAGCAGCTCCCGCGTCACGGCGCCGCCTTCCGGGCGCGCCATCGCCACCATCTGTTCGAGTGCGGTGAATACCGCCAGCGACTCCTCGCGACGCGGCCCGTGGCAGCGCAGTGCCGCCGCCGTGGCCCGCGCGCGCCAGGCGATCTTGCGCAGCTCGGTATCGCTCTCCGGCAGGGTGGCGAGATGGTCGAGCCGGGCCAGGGCGCCCTCGGTGCCCAGCTCGGCTTCCAGCTGCGCCAAGGCCAGCTCGGCATGCCGGGCAACCGGCCGGGTCGCGCCGTAGGCCGCGCTGGTCAGTGCCACGGCGCGGCGGAGCGCCGCGAGGGCGTCCTGCGTCCGGCCGCGTGCGGCGTCGACCTCGCCGGCCAGGCGCAGGGTGATGCCAACAAGGCCGTGATCACTGCCGAAGCGTGCACGGCGCAGGCGCAGCGACTCTTCGAGCAGCTCCGCCGCGCGCGCCTGGTCGCCGGTTTCGTGCAGTACCAGCGCCTGGTTGAACAGGCCGCTGGCCAGCATCGCGTCGTTGCCGAGCTGCCGCCAGGTCGCGTTCGCCCGCTCCAGGCCGGCGAGCGCGTCTTCGAAATCGCCGCGCTCCCAGGCCACGATCGCCAGGCTGTTCTGGTTGCGGGCCACGTCGCCGTGCCCGGGACCCAGTCGCGAGACCAGCCAGGCGTGCGCATCGAGGAAGATCGCCTCGGCCTCTCCAAGGCGGCCGTTGTCCACCAGCAGCGCGGCCAGCTGGCGGCGCGCATCGACGGTCTCGCGGTGCTGCGGCCCCCGGATATCCAGCGCAAGCTTCAGGGCCTCGCGGCAGTCGGCTTCGGCCGCATGCAGGTCGCCCAGCTCGCGCTGCAGGGAGCAGGTCGAACGCAGGATGCCGATCGCGAGGGGATGCCGGGTGCCGAGGCGGTCGTGCAGCAGGTCCAGCGCAGCGCGCTGTTCGCGCAGGGCCAGCGCACTTTCGCCCGCGGCCGCGCGCAGGATCGCGAGCTCGTGGAGACTCTCGACCACGCCGGCATCCTGCAGCGGATCACCCCGGCGGATCGCGAGTGCGCGCTGGAAGCCGGCGCGCGCCGCGTCCAGGTCGCCGCTGTCGCGCTGGCAGCGCGCCCGCTGGACATGGAAGTCGGCGGCCAGCTGCGGCAGTCGTTCCTGTTCGCGCAGGGCGAGGGCCTGCAGCGGCTGCATCACCGAGCTGCAGGCCCCCGGGTCGCCAAGCAGGCGGCGGATGCGGCCCATGTCGATGGCGGCCTGCAGGGTCAGGCCGGGCGGCGGGTGTTCGATGCCGGCGATGATCGCCGCCTGGCGCTGCTGGAGTTCGAGGGCCTGGGAGTAGTCGCCCAGGCCCGAACGCAGGCGGGCGATCACGCCCAGCAGTTCGGCCAGGGCCAGCGGCTGCTGTGCGAGCTCCAGTTCGCCGCGGCGCACGCCGTCGTCCAGCAGGCGCTGCACGTCGATATGCGCACCGCCACGGGCGCTGCCGGCGTTCTCGAACAGCCCGACCATGAAGCTCTGCAGCGCGCGCGCGCGCGCGGCCTGCTGCACCGCCTGCTGTGCCTGCCAGGCCACCATCGCCAGCGCCGCCACCAGCACCGCCGCGGTCGCAGCCCCGGTCACCAGCGCCCAGCGGTGGCGGCCGAGGTATTTGCGCGCCCGGTAGGCCACGCTCTGCGGGCGCGCGCGCACCGGCTTGCCGTCGAGGTGGCGGCGGATGTCCTGGGCCAGGGCCTCGACCGAGGGATAGCGGTGTTCGGGCTGCTTGGACAGCGCCTTGAGCACGATGTTGTCGAGGTCGCCGGCGATGCGGCGGGCGTCGCGGCGCGCCTGCGCACGGGACTGCGGCGTGGCGGATTCGCCGCCGGCACCCTGCTGCAGCGCGAGCGAAGGCCGCGGCGAATCGGCGCTGAGGATCGCCTCCTCCCATTCCGCGTCGCTCTTGCGCTTGAGCCGGTAGGGCTTGCAGCCCGACAGCATCTCGTACAGCACCACGCCCATCGAGTAGACGTCGGTCATGGTGGTGACCGGCTCGCCGCGTATCTGCTCCGGGGCCGCGTAGTGCAGGGTGAAGGCGCGCACACCGGTGCGCGTGCCCTCGGCCCCGACGTCGGGCGTGTCGAGCAGCTTGGCGATGCCGAAGTCGAGCAGGCGGACCTCGTCGAGCGGCGTCACCAGGATGTTCGAGGGCTTCAGGTCGCGGTGGACGATCAGGTTGGCGTGCGCATGGCTGACCGCCTCGCAGACCTGCAGGAACAGGCGCAGGCGGGCCTCCACGGTCGGCGCGCGCAGGCGACACCAGTCGGTGATCGGCTCGCCGTCGACGTAGTCCAGCGCAAGATAGGGTTGCTGGTCGGCGCTGATGCCGGCGTCCAGCAGGCGCGCGATGTGCGCGTGTCCCAGGCGGGCCAGGATCTGCCGCTCGCGGGTGAAGCGCAGGCGCAGGTTCGGGTCGGCCAGGCCCGGCCGCAGCAGCTTCAGCGCCACCCGCCGCTGGTAGAGGCCGTCGGCGCGGCTGGCCAGCCAGACCTGGCCCATGCCGCCTTCGCCAAGCATGCGCTCCAGCCGATAAGGGCCGATGACCGCGCCGGTACGCGCCAGGGGCAGCTGCGAAACCACGGGTTCGGACAGGAAATCGTCCTGGCCCTCTTCAAGTTCCAGCAGGCCTTCCAGGTCGTCGGCCAGCGCCGGATCATCCTCGCGCAGCGAAGCCAGGCTCTGCGCGCGTGCCCCGGGCTCGAGCTCGAGCAGGGCGTCGAGCAGCGGGGACAGGCGTTGCCAGCGGTCGGGATCCATCAGCCGCGCGCGTTCGCCGGACGCTCCGTCAGTCGGCTTTCAGCGAAGCCAGCAGGTACAGCCTCGCCTTCTGCCAGTCGCGGCGGATGCTGCGCTCGGAGCGCTCCAGCAGCTCGGCGATCTCGACTTCCGAGAGCCCGGCGAAGTAGCGCAGTTCGACCACGTGGGCGAGCCGCTGGTCGACCGCGGCCAGGCGGGTGAGCGCGGTGTCCAGGGCGAGCATGTCCTCGTCCAGGCGCAGGCCGCCTTCGAGGTCTTCCGGAAGATCGGTGACCCGGTGCAGGTCGCCGCCGCGCTTCTGCGCCATTCGCTGGCGGGCGTAGTCGACCACCACGCTGCGCATCGCCGAGGCGGCGTAGGCGAAGAAATGCGCGCGGTCGTCGAACTGCGCCTCGCGGCGCCCGATCAGCTTGAGATAGGCCTCGTGCACCAGGGCGGTGGCGTCGAGCGTCTGCCCGTACTGCCCGGCCAGCTGGCGCCGCGCCATGCTGTGCAGCTCCTGGTAGAGCGTGGCCAGCACGTTGTCGAGGGCAGCGCGGTCGCCGCCGCGGGCGGCATCGAGCAACAGCGTGATGTCTGCAGAGTCGACCATGGCACCTCCCCGGGATACCCGATCATAGCGCCTGCGCTCAGCGCTGGCAGGCTCCGCACCAGACCGTGGCGCGCTGCGCCAGCATCGCCTGCTTCAGCCGGCGACCGCAGCGTGGGCAGGGTTGGCCTCCGCGGCCGTAGACCGACAGCTCCTGCTCGAAGTAGCCGGGGGCGCCGTCGGGCGAGATGAAATCGCGCAGGGTGGTGCCGCCACGGACAATGGCGCGCGACAGCACCGCGCGGATTTCAGTGGCGATGCCGGCATAGCGCTCCCGCGATATGCGGCCGGCCGCGCGCAGCGGCGACACCCCGGCGGCGAACAGCGCCTCGGCGACATAGATGTTGCCCACGCCCACCACCACGCGCTGGTCCATCAGGAATGCCTTCACCGGCGCCCGGCGGCCGCGGCTGCGGGCGAACAGGTAGTCGCCATCGAAGCCCTCGCCCAGCGGCTCGGGTCCGAGCGCGGCAAGCAGCGGGTGCACTTCCCCGGGCGGCTGCCAGAGCAGGCAGCCGAAGCGGCGCGGATCGGTGAGGCGCAGCACGCGGGCGGCGCCCTGGGGGTCGGCCAGGGCGATGTCGACGTGGTCGTGCAGCGCGGCCGGCGTGTCGGCAGGCAGCACCCGCAGGCTGCCCGACATCCCGAGGTGAAGCAGGGCGCTGCCGGCGGCGGTGTCGAGCAGCAGGTACTTGGCGCGCCGGCGCACGGCGTCGATGCGCTGGCCGGGGAGCCGCTCGCCGACCTCGGGTGGAATCGGCCAGCGCAGGTCGGGTCGGCGCAGCAGCACGCGCTGCACGCGCGCGCCCTCCAGGTGCGGCGCCAGGCCGCGGCGGGTGGTCTCGACTTCGGGCAGTTCGGGCATGGCGGCAGCGTGGGGGCGCCCGGGTTCCCGCGCAAGACGGACCCCGCTGGCGAACGTGAAGCGGAGACGGGCCATACGCCATCGCAGGGTGGCAATCGACCCGCGCAGCTCCCATGATTGGACGCGTACTCCTCCTCCCAATACTCCCACGCCATGCCTGCTTCCCTGCTCGACTTCATCGCCGGTGGCCTCGTCCAGTCCGGTTTCTGGGGTCTCTTCGCGTTCTTCCTCGTCGTCACCCAGCTGACCATCTTCACGGTCACGCTGTACCTGCATCGCAGCCAGACCCACCGCGGCGTCGACTTCCACCCGGTGCTGGCGCATTTCTTCAGGTTCTGGGGCTGGCTGACCACCTCGATGATCACCAAGGAATGGGTGGCCATCCATCGCAAGCACCATGCGCGCTGCGAGACCGAGGAAGACCCGCACAGCCCCATGCACAAGGGCATCAAGGAGGTGTTCTGGAAGGGCGCCGAGCTCTACCGCGAGGCGCGGACGCACCGCGCCGACATGGAGCAGTACGGCCGCGGCACGCCGGACGACTGGATCGAGCGCAAGCTCTACACCCCGCACGCGACCATGGGCCCGGTGCTGATGCTGGCCATCAACGCCACCCTGTTCGGCGCCGCCGGCGTCGCGATCTGGGCGATCCAGATGCTGTGGATCCCGTTCTGGGCCGCCGGCGTGGTCAACGGCCTCGGGCACTGGTGGGGCTATCGCAACTTCGAGACCACCGACACCGCCACCAACCTCAGCCCGTGGGCGGTATGGATCGGCGGCGAAGAGCTGCACAACAACCACCACGCCTTCCCGAGCTCGGCCAAGTTCGCCCTGCGCCGCTGGGAGTTCGACATCGGCTGGGCCGTGATCAAGGGCCTGCAGGCGCTGCGCCTGGCCAAGGTGCTGCGCGTGGCGCCTTCGCTCGACGTGCGCCCGAACATCAACGTGCCCGATTCCGACACCCTCAAGGCGCTGCTGGCGCTGCGCTTCCAGGCCATGACGGACTACCAGCGGCGCGTGCTCAAGCCCGCGCTGCGCGAGGAAGCCGCCGCGGCCGGGGCGAAGCTGCGTGCGCTGCTGCCGCGCAAGCTGCGCCGCGGGCTGGTGGACGACGGCCGCTGGCTGCAGCCCGAGGCCCGCGCGGAGCTCAATGACTGGGTTGAACAGCGCCCGCGCATCCGCACCCTGGTCGACTACCGCGCCCGCCTGGCGGCCGTGCTTGAAGCGCGCAGCCAGAACGCCGCCGAGTCGCTGGCCCACCTGCAGGCCTGGTGCCACGAGGCCGAGGCCAGTGGTATCCGCGCGCTGCAGGACTATGCCGCGCGGCTGAAGGGCTACTCGCTGCAGCCCGCGCGCGCCTGAGGCAGGGCGCCTTCGTGCCCGCCGTGATCGACCTGGATACGCGACGGCCCGGCTGGAGACAGCCGGGCCGTCGCGCGTCCGGTCCGGCGCTGGTGCTTGGCGCACTGCTTGCCGCGATGTCCATGGCCGCACCGGCGCAGGTCACCGCAACCCGCGACTACCTCGAACGCATGGACGCTGACGGTGATGGCCGGGTGTCGCTGGCCGAGTACCTCGACTGGATGGGCTACGCGTTCCGGGAAATGGACCGCGACGGCAACGACGTGCTCGCCCCCGCCGAACTGCCCGGCGGCAAGGGCGGGCCGATCACGCTGCAACAGCACCGCACCCGGCTGGCGGCGCGGTTCGCGAAGCAGGATGCGGACGGCGACGGCTTCCTCGACGCAAGAGAGCTGGCCGCGCCGCCGCAGCGCTGAGCCGGTCTTGCGCCTGCCGGCAGGCGGAGGGCTTGTTAGTATCCGCCGCATGTGGGGATACCTTGCGATGCGCGCATGAGTCCTGCGACGATCGAAATCGTCGCCACCGTGCTGTTCGCGCTGGCGATCGTGCATACCTTCAGCACCACGTTCTTCCTGCGCCTGGCGCAGCGGCAGCCGGCGCATGCCGGCAGCTGGCACCTGCTTGGCGAAGTGGAAGTGGTGTTCGGCTTCTGGGCGATGCTGCTGGTGGTGGCGTTCGCCCTGCTCGAGGGCGTACCCGACGCCACCGCCTACGTCGACTCGCGCAACTACACCGAGCCGATGTTCGTGTTCGCGATCATGGTGATCGCCGGCACGAGGCCGATCCTCTGGGCGGCCACCCACCTGGTGGACGGCCTGGCGCGGCTGCTGCCTTGGCGCAACGGCCTGGAATTCTGCTTCAGCGTGCTGGCCCTGGTACCGTTGCTGGGTTCGTTCATCACCGAGCCGGCGGCGATGACGCTGGCGGCGATGATGCTGGCGCGGCGCGTCTACGCGGTGAACGTGTCGAACAGGGTCAAGTACGCGCTGCTCGGCACCCTGTTCGTCAATATCTCGATCGGCGGCGTGCTGACGCCGTTCGCGGCGCCGCCGGTGCTGATGGTCGCGGGCAAGTGGAACTGGGACATCGCCTTCATGATGGCGAACTTCGGCTGGAAGGCCGCGCTTGCGGTCGTGTTCAACGCCGCCGCCGTGGTCTTCGTGTTCCGCAAGGAGCTCGGCAGGCTGCCGTCGGTCGAGGCGGGCACCAGCGCGCCGATGTCGATCCCGCTGGTCATCGTGCACCTGCTGTTCCTGGTCGGACTGGTGGTGTTCGCGCACCATCCGGCGGTGTTCATGGCGATCTTCCTGCTGTTCCTCGGCGTCGCCAACGCCTATCGCCAGTACCAGGACCGCCTGATCTTGCGCGAGGGCCTGCTGGTGGCCTTCTTCCTCGCGGGCCTGGTGGTCCTTGGCGGCATGCAGCAGTGGTGGCTGGAGCCGCTGCTGATGAACATGAGCAGCAATGCCGTGTTCTTCGGCGCGGCCGGCCTGACCGCGATCACCGACAACGCCGCGCTGACCTATCTCGGTTCGCTGGTCGAGGGTCTCAGCGACCAGTTCAAGTACATGCTGGTGGCCGGCGCGGTGGCCGGCGGCGGCCTGACGGTGATCGCGAACGCGCCCAACCCGGCCGGCATGTCGATCGTGCGCCGGCACTTCCACAACCAGTCCGTGCATCCGCTGGGCCTGTTGATCGCGGCCCTGCCACCGACCGTGGTGGCGATGGCGGCACTGCGCTGGCTCTGAGCCGGCGTCGCGCGCCCGCGCTCAGTTGCCGCAGGCGTTGCGCAGCACCGGATCATCCGCGGACAGCTGCACCCAGTTCGCGTTCGTCAGCTGTCCACCGTGTTCCAGTTCGACCTGGTCGAGCAGGTCGGCCCGGCGGTGCGCGTCGCAGTCGAACACCGCGCCGTATTGTCGCGTCGGCTCCCAGCGGCCGGCGAGGATGACGCGGGTGAGCACCTGGCCCGGCATATCGGCATGGCGGCGGTCGAAGCGGTGGTCCACGGCGATCAGCCGGGTGCTGAGCGGCACGACGTAGGTCCAGGGCCGGTACCAGGAGCGGACCTCGTTGCTGGAGGCGACCTCGACCCCGTCCGGGAAGGTGCCGGTGGTGCGGTCGAGCCAGGAGTACTCGAACCAGATCGCCATCAGCAGCATCCCGGCACCGGCCGCGGCCGGCACGATCCACTGCGGCAGGCGCCTGCGCAGGGCGATGTTGATCGAGAGCGCGATGCCGGCGAGGCCGAAGCCGGCGGCGATGATGGCGATGAACTCCAGCAGCATGGATGCTCCCGATGCGGTGGCAGGTAGATGAAGGGGAATTGTAGTCGCGGCCGGGAACGCAGGATCGCGCCTCCCGCAAACGGTGCGGCCCGCCCCCGTCGCCGGGAGCGGGCCGCCGTTTCAGTACCGCAGGTGGCTCAGTGGTGGCCGGTGGCCGCAGCCGCGCCGCGCGGGACGCGGATGTCCTCGACCAGGTGCTGGATGTGCTCCGGCACCGGCTTGGTCATCTTCATCGTGATGTAGGCGGCGATGAAGTTGAGGAGCGCGCCGACCGCGCCGAAGCCCAGCGGCGAGATGCCGAACAGCCAGTTTTCCGGGGAGTCGGCGAGCATGTTCGTACCGGGGATGAAGAACCAGCCCTTGTAGGTGAACAGGTACACGCTGGTGGCGACCAGGCCGGTCAGCATGCCCACGATCGCGCCGGTGGAGTTCATCCTGGTGGAGAAGATGCCCATCATGATCGCCGGGAACAGCGAGCTCGCCGCCAGTCCGAAGGCGAACGCCACGGTCTGCGCCGCGAATCCGGGTGGATTCATGCCCAGCCAGGTCGCGAGCACGATCGCCGCCGCCATGGACACGCGCGCGGCCACCAGCTCACCCTTCTCGCTGATGTCGGGCTTGAACGTGCGCTTGATCAGGTCATGGCTCACCGCCGACGAGATCGCCAGCAGCAGGCCTGCCGCCGTCGACAGCGCCGCCGCCAGGCCGCCGGCCGCGATCAGGGCGATCACCCAGCCGGGCAGGCGGGCGATTTCCGGATTCGCCAGCACCAGGATGTCCTGGTTGAAGGTGACCATCTCGTTGCCTTCCCAGCCACGTTCCGCCGCCACGGCTGCGAACTCCGTGCTGGCTTCGTTGTAGGACTGGATCATGCCGTCGCCATTCTTGTCCTCGAACGCCAGGAGGCCGGTCTGCTCCCAGTTGTGCATCCAGTCCGGGCGCGCTTCATAGGTGAGCGACGGGGCCTGGGTGCCTTCGGGGTAGATCGTGGTCAGGATGTTCAGGCGTGCCATCGCGCCCACCGCCGGGGCCACGGTGTAGAGCAGGGCGATGAACACCAGCGCCCAGCCTGCGGACCTGCGGGCGTCGGACACCTTGGGCACGGTGAAGAAGCGGACGATCACGTGCGGCAGGCCGGCGGTGCCGACCATCAGCGACAGCGTGAACAGCGTCATGTTGAGCGTCGAATCATGCAGCCCGGTGTAGTCGTTGAAGCCCAGGTCCACCAGGATCTGGTCGAGGCGCGCCAGCAGCGGCATGCCCGATTCGGTGTGCGTGGAGAAGAGGCCGAGCTGCGGGATCGGGTTGTCGGTCAGCTGCAGCGAAATGAACACCGCCGGGATGGTGTAGGCGATGATCAGCACGATGTACTGCGCCACCTGGGTATAGGTGATGCCCTTCATGCCGCCCAGTACCGCGTACACGAACACCACCGTCGAGGCGATCAGCAGGCCCGTGTTGGTGTCGACCTCGAGGAAGCGCGAGAACGCCACGCCGGCGCCGGTCATCTGCCCGATCACGTAGGTGATCGAAATCATCAGCAGCGACGCCACCGCCACCAGGCGCGCGGTGCGGCTGTAGTACCGGTCGCCGATGAACTCGGGCACCGTGAAGCGGCCGAACTTGCGCAGGTAGGGTGCCAGCAGCATCGCCAGCAGCACGTAGCCGCCGGTCCAGCCCATCAGGTAGGCCGAGTTGCCGTAGCCGACGAAGGCGATCAGGCCCGCCATCGAGATGAACGACGCCGCCGACATCCAGTCCGCGGCGATCGCCATGCCGTTCATGGCCGGGTGGACGCTGCGGCCCGCGGCATAGAACTCGGACGTGGAACCCGCCCGCGCCCAGATCGCGATCGCGATGTAGACCAGGAACGAGCCGCCGACGAAGATGAGGTTGAGAGTGAATTGATCCATGGTCGGCCCCTTATTGCTCGTCCACGTCGTACTCGCGATCGAGCCGGTTCATGTACCAGGTGTAGAAAACGATGAGCGCGATGAAGGTCAGGATCGAACCCTGCTGCGCGAACCAGAAGCCGAGGTCCGTGCCGCCGATGCGGATGCCCGCGAGCAGCGGGCGCAGGATGATGCCGAACCCGTACGAGACCAGCGCCCAGATCCCCATGCAGATGAAGATGATCCGCAGGTTGGCCTTCCAGTAGTTTTGTGGTGATTTCTCGGACATGTCTGTCTTTGCCCCCTCAGGCGGATCGGTCAGAAGGTGTACTTGACGGTGGTCTGGATGCGCTTGAGGTCGCCCTTGCGGTCATCCTCGAGCTCGCGCTGACCCCAGCCGATCTCCGCGCCGATATCCAGCTTCGGGAACGGGGAGTAGATGAGGTTGGCGTGGAACGATTGCGCGCGCTCGGTCGCGCCGAAGCTCGCCGGTCCCCAGCCGGCCAGGCTGCGGTCGTTGTCGAACTCGGCCACCGAATACATCAGGTTGCTGCGCAACTTGCCGTTGAAGGCATGCCGCCATGCGACGAAGCCGCCGGCTCCGTCCTGCGCATGCAGGCGGCCGTTGGCGTCGAGCACCGAATCCGCGCCGAGGCCGAAGCCCAGGTAGCGGCCGATGCCGCTGCCGTAGTTCGCCATCCAGCGGATGTCGTCGCTCGCGCCGATGTTGAAGCGGCCCGACAGGCTGAGCGCGGCGCCCGTTTCACTCTCGTCGCCGGAATTCAGCTGGCGCAGCAGGCCGGCAGCGCTGAAGTGGCCCCAATCGCCCTTCATCACGTAGCGCGCGGTCACGTCGGGCAGCGAATCGCTGCCTGCCGAGTTGTTGCGCGCGGCGGTCGCGATGTTGCCGACCGTGGTGTGCGGGTTTTCCAGGGCCACCGAGAAGGGGCCGTTGGTGTAGCGGATCTGCGCCTGGCGCACGAAGGTGGTGCCTTCGGTGACGCCGACGAAGTCCACGGCTTCCGGCAGCGCCGCCACGTCCTGGAAGTTCGACCAGGTCTGGCCGGCCAGCCAGTTGTTCCAGGTCACGAAAGCCTGGCGCAGGGTGATGCCGTGGGTGTTGGTGTTGACCTCGTTTCCGAGGTTCGCGCTGCCGCCGCCGTACATGTCGGCCTCGATGTAGGCGCGGAACTTGTCGCCGCCCTCGGTGGTGTGGTCGGCGGCGAACCAGAAGCGCGAGAACGCGGCGTGCATGTCGGTATAGGGATCGCTGTCGGGCTCCGCGCCATTGGCGGTGACCGGGATCGTGCCGGGCACGTAGAAGAGGCGGCCCGCCGAACCCTCGGCGATGGCGCCGTCGCTGGTGTCGGTGACCATGGCGTCGAACTTGATGAAGCCGCCGAAGGTGAACACCGCCTCCGGATTGGCCAGGATCGGCTTGGACTGCAGCGGCTTGGCGGCCGGCTGCGCCACCTGGACCTCGTCCAGCCGGGTCTGCGCCCGGGTGATGCTTTCCTGCTGCTGTTGCTGCCCCTGCAGCAGGGTCTGGATCTGCGCTTCAAGCTGCGCGACGCGTGCCTCCAGTTCCTGTTCCTTCGCGCTCTGCGCGAATGCCATGCCGGGGGCCGCAAGCGCGACCAGGACCGCGGTTGCCAGCAACCGCCGTGAATTGCGTCGTTTCGTCGTCATCGCTCCCTCCCACAGGATGCCCACGCAGCGCGCGGTGTCCCGAGCCTGACTGCGTGGGCGGTGCCCGCCTATTCGCCATTGGTCGAATACGCCGGACCGGGCGTGCCTGCGGTGCTAGCGGCGCGGGGTCCCCGCCGCAGGCTGGCGGGCATCCCTCAGCGCCAGCCAGCACAGGCCGACGGTGACCGCGTCGCCCAGCGCGCTGTGGCGGGCAAGCAAGGGGATGCCGAGGGCGCCGGCGATGTGCTGGAAGTCGAGGTTGGGCGGTGCATTGGGCTGGGCGCGGCGCTGTCGCGCAGCGAATGCATCCGCGAGGTCCACGCGCGGGTTGGGCAGGCCGAAGCCGGTGAGCGCGCGCACGTGCGGCGACAGCATCGCCAGGTCGAAGGACAGGTGGTAGCCGAGCAGGGTGCGTCCCTCGAGCCAGTGCAGGAATTCGCGCACCGCGGCCGTCACCGCCACGCCTTCCGCGGCCTCGTCGGGGGTGATGCGGTGGTGGCGGATGGACTCGATGCCGAAGGCGCGGTCGGCGCGGATGCGGCGTTCGAAGCGCTCGGACGTCAGCACGCGGCCGTCGCGCACGGGCACCGCGGCAAGGCTGAGGATATGGTCCTCTTTCGGATCCAGGCCGGTGGTTTCCAGGTCCAGGCTGACCCATTCGCCCGGCGGCGCGGGCCGCAGCAGGCCGGCCCACTCGCCGTCGCCGGTCTTCCGCTTCAACCACCAGCGCCGGAAGGACCGCATCCTAGTCCCGCAGGTGGAAGCTTTGGCGGATGTGGCTGCGAAAGTCCTTGACCACGTGCAGCGCGTCGCGCATCAGCTCGCGGTCGAGGCGGCGCAGGCGCGAGGTGTCGATGTGGTTGTCGGGGGCGCTGCCGTCGGCCAGCGCGGCGAACTGGGCGTCCAGGCGCATGTGCTGGAACACGTTGAGCGCCTGCGGCAGGTCGCGGCCAAGGCCGGGCGACAGCTCGCCGCACTCGACCAGTGCGGCGCAGCGGTCGCGGCTGCCGGTGGCGGTGATCCCGTGGCGCAGTGCCAGGCAACGCAGGCCGTGGACCACCGGGAAGATGCCGCCCTTCTTGATGTCGGTGCCGACGGCGCCGCCGCGGACCCGGCCGAAGAAGGTCAGCGGGGTGTCGAACTCGAGCGTGGCCGCTGCCAGGTGGTGGAGCAGGATGCCGTCGTCGCCCAGCGCCATCAGCGCGTCCTTGACCGGCGCGAACAGCGCCGCGTTGCCGGCCACCGGCCGCGCGTCGAGCGCGATCGACAGGTCCAGCGCACCGTGACCGCCATGCACGCGCTTCCACTGGCCGATGCGGTGGCGCCACTGCGACGCGCTCATGCGCCAGTGCGGATTGTCGACCATCACTTTGCCGGGGCACGGCGGATAGCCGACCTTCGCCAGCGCGGCGCTGAAGCGGCCCATCGCATCTTCAAGCCCCGGCCATTCAAGGTCGTCGGCGAGCACCAGCGCGTTGTCCTGGTCGGTCTTGAGCAGCTGTTCGCGGCGGCCTTCGCTGCCCATGACCAGCAGGCAGACGCGGTCGCGCAGCTCCGCCGGCACGACCAGCTCGAAGATGCGGCCCATGATGCGGGTGTTGAGCGCGCTGACCAGCTCCATCATGTAGGGGATGCGCGTGCCGTTGACGTTGAGGCTGCGCACCAGCCGTGGCATTCCGGCGGCGGCCTCGGCGATGGCGTCGATGTCGCGGGCGCGGGCCAGGCGCAGGCTGATCAGGTGCGAATGGCTGGCGAAGTGCGCCAGCACCTCGGCCATGCCCAGGGTGCCCGCGACCTTGCTGCCTTCGGTCACCACCACGCGCTCGATCTGGCGCTCGGTCATGTCGATCAGCGCCTGGAACAGCACTTCGCCGGTGCCGATGGTGGCCAGCGGGCGGCTGGCCAGGGGGCCGATCGGCGCGTCCAGCGGCAGGCGCAGCCGGGTCAGCGCATCCAGCAGGTCGGTGCGGGTGACGATGCCCGGCGCGTCGTGGGCCCGGTCGTAGACCAGCAGGCAGTCCACGCGCCGCTCGCGCAGGCGCGTGCTGGCGTCGGCGATGCTGGTCGTCGCGTCGACGCGCTCCGGGGGCGCGAGGTCGGCCTCGCCGACCCGGATCACCATCAGTTCCGCGGCCTCGCCCCGCTCGCTGCCGCTGGACAGCCGGCCCTTGGTGGCCAGCCCCTCGTTGAAGTACGCCGCCACGCGCGGGTTGTCGGCCAGCAGCTGGCGGAAGGTGGCGGCCGGGATCAGGTGGCTCAGGCAGTCGCCATCGCTGCGGTAGCTGAGGCGCGCGCGCCCGGCCATGACCGCCCAGGCACCGATGACGTCGCCCGGCCCGTAGTCGGCGAAGCGCTCCTCGCGGCCGCGGTCGTCCACCTGGAAGGCGTGCACGAGGCCCTTGAGGATGACGAAGACGTGCGGCGAGTCCCTGCCGGCCTCGATCAGGGTGCTGCCGCCGGGATGGAAGCCGATGTCGACGCCGGCCTGCAGGCGCCGGCGGCCGGCGTCGTCGAGCAGGTCGAAGGGCGGCAGGCTGAGGTCCAGGCCGGGCACGGGATCCATGGCCGCATTGTGCGTCGCGCGCGCGGGGCCGTGAATAGACCAAGGTCTAAAAACCCGGTCGCACGGCAATGCGGCACACTGACCTGTACACGTTCCAGAGGGTGAGCCGTCATGTCCGAAGATATCTATCCCGTCCCCGAGGACTTCGCCGCGCAGGCCAACGTCACCGCAGCCGACTACGAGCGCGACTACGCCGAGTCCATCCGCGATCCCGACGCGTTCTGGGGCCGCATCGCCCAGCGCCTGGAGTGGATGAAGCCGCCGACCCGCATCCGCGACGTCAGCTTCGACCGCGAGGATTTCCGGATCCGCTGGTTCGCCGACGGCGAGCTCAACCTCAGCGTGAACTGCCTCGACCGCCATCTCGCCACCCGCGGCGACAAGACCGCGCTGATTTTCGAGCCCGACAACCCGGGCGACGAGGCGAAGCGCGTCAGCTACCGCGAGCTGCACGCCCGCGTCTGCCGCCTGGCCAACGCCCTGCGCAGCCTCGGCATCGCCAAGGGCGACCGCGTCACCATCTACCTGCCGATGATCGTCGAGGCGGCCGTCGCCATGCTTGCCTGCGCGCGCATCGGCGCGGTGCACAACGTGGTCTTCGGCGGCTTCTCCGCCAACTCGATCGCCGATCGCGTTGGCGACAGCGGCGCCAAACTCATCATCACCGCCGACGAAGGCCTGCGCGGCAGCAAGAAGGTGCCGCTGAAGGCGAACGTCGACGCCGCGCTCAAGCTGCCGGGCACCACCACCGTCGAGACCGTGCTCGTGGTCCGCCACACCGGCGGCGCGGTCGACATGCAGATGCCGCGCGACCGCTGGTACGACGCCGTGGTCGACGGCCAGCCGGACACCTGCGAACCCGAGCGCATGAACGCCGAGGATCCTTTGTTCATCCTGTACACCTCGGGTTCCACCGGCAAGCCCAAGGGCGTGCTGCACACCACCGGCGGCTACCTGCTGTTCGCGTCCTACACCCACGAGTGCGTGTTCGACCTCAAGGAAAACGACGTCTACTGGTGCACCGCCGACGTCGGCTGGGTCACCGGCCACAGCTATATCGTCTATGGGCCGCTGGCCAACGGCGCCACTTCGCTGATCTTCGAGGGCGTGCCGAGCTATCCGGACGCCTCGCGCTTCTGGCAGGTGATCGACAAGCACCAGGTCACCATCTTCTACACCGCGCCCACCGCCATCCGCGCGCTGATGCGCGAGGGCGACGAGCCGGTGAAGCGCACCTCGCGCAAGTCGCTGCGCCTGCTGGGCAGCGTCGGCGAGCCGATCAACCCGGAGGCCTGGCGCTGGTACTACGAGGTGGTGGGCGACAGCCGCTGCCCGATCGTCGACACCTGGTGGCAGACCGAGAACGGCGGCATCCTGATCTCGCCGCTGCCCGGTGCCTGGCCGACCAAGCCGGGCTCGGCCACCAAGCCGTTCTTCGGCGTGCAGCCGGCGATCGTGGATGCCGCCGGCAACATCCTGGAGGGCGAATGCGAGGGCAATCTCGTGATCATGGACTCGTGGCCGGGCCAGATGCGCACCGTCTACGGCGACGACCAGCGCTTCTTCGACACCTACTTCGCCGCCTACCCGGGCATGTATTTCACCGGCGACGGCGTGCGCCGCGATGCCGACGGCTACTACTGGATCACCGGCCGCGTCGATGACGTCATCAACGTGTCCGGCCATCGCATCGGCACCGCCGAGGTGGAAAGCGCGCTGGTGCTGCACCCGAAGGTGGCCGAGGCCGCCGTGGTCGGCTTCCCGCACGACATCAAGGGCCAGGGCATCTACGCCTACGTGACCCTGATCGCGGGCGAGGTCGAAAGCGACGAGCTGCTCAAGGAGCTGGTGGCGCACGTGCGCAAGGAGATCGGCCCGATCGCCTCCCCCGACTTCCTGCAGTGGGCGCCGGCGCTGCCCAAGACCCGCTCGGGAAAGATCATGCGCCGCATCCTGCGCAAGATCGCCGAGAACGCGCCCGACCAGCTCGGCGACACCAGCACGCTCGCCGACCCGTCGGTGGTCGACGCGCTGCTGGGCAACCGGCGGGGCGCCTGACACGCACGTGGCCACCCTGCTGATCGCCGACGACCACCCGCTGTTCCGCGAAGCGCTGCGGGGGGTCGTTGCGCGCGTGATGCCCGGGGCCACCCTGCGCGAAGCCGACAACGTCGACAAGCTCTACGCCCTGGTGGAGTCCGAGCCCGACGCCGACCTGCTGCTGCTCGACCTCAACATGCCGGGTGCGCACGGCTTCAGCGCCCTGGTCCACCTGCGCGCGCAGCATCCGGAGCTGCCGGTGGTCGTGGTGTCCGCGCGTGAAGAGCCGGCCGTGATGCGCCGCGCGCTGGACCACGGCGCCATGGGCTTCATCCCCAAGTCGGTGGATTCGGCCACGCTGGGCCAGGCGCTGGCGCAGGTGCTCGAAGGCGACCGTTGGGCGCCGCCGGCCGCGCTTGTCGCCCCGGCCGCGGGCGCCGAAGAGCACGACGCCGCGCAGCGCGTGGCCGACCTCACCCCGCAGCAGTTCCGCGTGCTGCAGATGCTGGGCATAGGCCTGCTCAACAAGCAGATCGCCTATGACCTGGGCGTGTCCGAGGCCACCATCAAGGCCCACATGACCGCCATCCTGCGCAAGCTCGGCGCCAGCAACCGCACCCAGGCGGTGCTGATCGCCGGCAGGCTGGCGCTGGAGCCCGGCGTGATCGCGCCGCAGCCCGACGAAGGCGACTGAGGGACCGTCGGCTCGGTCGTCCGTGCCCGACCCGCCCCTGTAGGAGCAGCTATAGCTGCGACCCCGTCACTGCGTCCTCCGCATGCAGCGATAGCTGCACCTGCAGGTGTCGCTGCCGCTGGCTACGGCGTATGCCCGGCCATGTGCGGGCTCCGCTGCGCCGCCAGGAAGGCCCGCAGCGACGCCGGCTTGATCGGCTTGGTCAGCACCCGGTAGCCGCGCGCGCGCGCATCGCGCTTGACCTGGTCGCTGCCGTCGGCGGTCACCAGCGCGCCCGGCACGCGCGGTCCGTGCTCCCGCAGGGCGTCCAGCATGTCCAGCCCGTCCATGCGGTCATGCAGGTGGTAGTCGACCAGCAGCACGTCGGGCGCCAGCGCCATCTTCTGCAGCGCCTCGTCCACCGTGGTCGCGCGCAGGACTTCGATTTTCCAGCGCCCCAGCAGCAGCACCATGCCGGCGAGGATGTCGACGTCGTTGTCCACGCACAGCACGCGCATGCCCTCGAGCGAATCCGGCAGGCTGGTGGCCGGCACCGGGACGGGCGGCAGCACGGCGTGCGCGGAGCGCGGCACGCGTATGGAGAACATGCTGCCGCGGCCCGGGCGCGAGCGCACGTCGAGCGGATGCGACAGCACGTTGGAGATGCGCTGGCAGATCGACAGGCCCAGGCCCAGGCCCTGGGCGTCCCAGCTGCCCGGCTGGTCGATGCGGAAGAACTCCTCGAAGATCTGTCGCAGGTGGTACTCCGGGATGCCCGGGCCGGTGTCCCAGACCTGCAGTTCCACCGCGCCGCCGCGCGGCCGGGCGGCGAGCACGATGCGCCCCTCGCGGGTGTAGCGCAGGGCGTTGGCCAGGAAGTTCTGCAGCACCCGGCGCAGCAGGCGGCGGTCGCTGCGCACGGGCAGGTGGCGGGCGTGCACGCGCAGGTCGATGCCGCGGGCCCCCGCCAGGGGCGCGTACTGCGCGGCAAGATCGGCCAGGAGTTCGGCGGCGTCGAAGTCGGACAGCTGCGGTTCCAGCGCGCCGGTGTCCAGTCGCGAGACGTCCAGCAGGCCTTCAAGCAGCTCTTCGGCGGCGCGCAGCGAGGTGTCCACGCGCTCGGCCAGGTGGTGCTGTTCGGCCGCGGTGTCGCTCTCACGCAGCGCCGATGCGAACAGGCGCGCGGCGTTGAGCGGCTGCAGCACGTCGTGGCTGACCGCCGCCAGGAAGCGCGTGCGCGAGGCCTGCGCGGCCTCGGCCTCGCGGGTCCGGGTGGCCACGCGCTGCTCCAGCGTCTCGTTCACCTCGCGCAGCTCGCGCTCGACGCGCTTGTACTCGGTGACGTCGCTGTAGCTGGTGACGTAGCCGCCGCCGGGCAGCGGCTGGCCGCGCATCTCCACCACCTGTCCGGTGCTGCGCACGCGTTCGAACACGTAGGGCGAGCCCGCGCGCATGTAGTCCATGCGCTTCTCGACTTCGGCCTCGACGTCGGGGTTGCCGCCGCCGAGTTCGCCGCGCATGGCGTTGTAACGGATCAGGTCGGCCACCTGGCGACCGACGTAGAGCATGCCCTCGGGATAGTCGTACAGCTCCGCATAGCGCAGGTTCCAGGACACCAGGCGCATCCCGCGGTCGACCACGCTCACGCCCTGGTCGAGGTTGTCGAGCGTGGCCGACAGGATGGCGCGGTCGAAGCGCAGGTCCTGGCCGGCCTCGTCGAGCACCGCGACCACCTCGGCCACGTCCATGCCGGAGCCCTTCAGCGCGCTGGTCATCACCAGGCGCGCGGAAGACGCGCCGATCGCAGCCGCCAGCAGGCGCTCGGTGAACTGCGCCCAGCTGCGGTCGGTGGGCGTATCCGGCTCCAGCTCGCGGCCACTGGCGGCGGCGTGGTCGGCAAAGGCGCGACGCGCGGTGGCGACGCCGACGATGCGGCCGGCCAGGACCATCAGGTCGCCGACCTGCATCGAGCTGTACGGCACGCCGGTGCCCAGCGGAAGCTGCGCGGCAGCGTACGGATCAAGGAAAGGTGCGATCCGCAGCCGCTCCTCGAAGCTCGGGCGCCAGCGCGCGGACACCAGGAACAGCGCGCCGACATTGGCCAGCAGCGACCAGAAGGTGCCGTGGGTGAGCGTGTCCCAGCCTTCGAGTCCGAACAGCTGGCGCGGCCGCAGCCAGCCGAAGCCGAAGGGGCCGTCGTGCAGCCAAGCGCTATTGAACCAGCCCGCATCGGTCAGCGTGGGCAGCAGCAACGTGTACAGCCACATCCCGAAGCCGAGCAGCAGGCCGGCCTCCACGCCCTGGCGGCTGGCGCCGCGCCAGTACAGTCCGCCGATCAGCGCCGGCGCGAACTGCGCCACCGCCGCGAACGACATCAGCCCGTAGGACGCCAGCGTGGTGTCGCTGCCGCTGACCCGGTAGTAGCCCCAGGCCAGCGCGGCCAGGCAGATGATGGTCGCGCGCCGGATCCACAGCACGGTCGAGGCCACGTTGCCGTCGTGGCGCTGCGCCCAGCCGCGCGCCAGCAGCGGCGGCATGATGAGGTCGTTGGAGACCATGGTCGCCAGCGCCACGCTGGACACGATCACCATGCCGGTGGCCGCGGAGAAGCCGCCGACGTAGGCGAACAGCGCCAGCAGGTCGCGGCCCGCGCCCAGCGGCAGCCCGAGCACGAAGGTGTCCGCCGACGCGACCGACCCGCTGCCGTACATGGCCAGGCCCGCCGCGGTGATCGGCAGCACTGCCAGCGACACCAGCGCCAGGTAGGCGCCGAACATCCAGCGCGCGCGGCGGATGTCGGCCACGTCCATGCACTCCACCACCGCGACGTGGAACTGCCGCGGCAGGCAGATGATCGCGGTGAAGGCGAGCAGGGTCTGGCCGATGAATCCCACCGGCGGCGCCTCGGCCAGCAGCGCGCGGGTGGCCTCCGCCAGCTGGAGCTCGCGGCCGGAGAACCAGAACACGGCGAATGCGCCCACGAACAGCAGCGCCACCAGCTTGACCATCGACTCCAGCGCGATGGCCAGCATCATGCCCGGGCGATGCTCGGTGGCATCCACCCGGCGGGTGCCGTAGAGGATCGCGAACAGCGCCATCAGCACGGCCACGTACAGCGCGGGATCGCCGATGCTGTCCAGCAGTTCGTCGCCGCCACCGAGCACCTGCAGGCTCAGGGTGACCGCCTTGTACTGCAGCGCGAGGTAGGGCACCGCGGCGATCAGCGCGATCAGGGTGACCAGGGCCGCCAGCCGCTGCGCGCGACCGTAGCGGGCGGCGATGAAGTCGGCGATCGAGACCGTGCTCTGGCTTTGCGCCACCAGCGCCAGGCGCTCGAGGATGCGCCAGCCGAACAGCAGCATCAGCAGCGGGCCGAGGTAGATCGCGAAATAACCGATGCCGTTGCGCGCCGCGGTGCCGACCGCGCCGTAGAAGGTCCACGACGAGCAGTACACCGCCAGTGACAGGCTGTAGACCAGCGGCCGCATCCACGTGCCGCCGGCGCGCATGTGCACCGGATTGCGGTCGCCCCACCAGGCGACCGCGAACAGCAGCGCCGCGTAGCCCAGCGACACCAGCAGCAGGATCCAGCCTGGCAGCATCCGCGTTCCCCTTCGACACTGTAGGAGCAGCTACGGCTGCGACCGGCCCCGTCACCCGCAGCACAGCTGCGCCACAGGATAGCGCCGGTCGACCTGCAGCGGCTTCCAGTGGCGGCGATTCCGGGCATATATCCCGGATGGATCGGTCGCAGCTGTAGCTGCTCCTGCGGGGAGCGCCACGCGTGCCATCGCGGCTGTAGCCGCTCCCACAGCGGGAAATGGTTGCTCCCACAACGAAAAAGCCCGCCTTGCGGCGGGCTTTTTCGCAGATCGCGTGAGGCCGCGGCCTTACTTGATCTTGCCTTCCTTGTAGATCACGTGCTTGCGGACGACGGGATCGTACTTCTTGATCTCCATCTTCGCGGGCGTGTTCTTCTTGTTCTTGTCGGTGGTGTAGAAGTGGCCGGTGTTGGCCGAGGAGATCAGGCGGATTTTGTCGCGCTTGCTGGGCATGGTGTCCTCCTCAGACCTTTTCGCCGCGGGCACGCAGCTCGGTCAGGACCGAGTCGATGCCATTCTTGTCGATGGTGCGCATGGCAGCCGCGGAAACGCGCAGCTTCACCCAGCGGTTCTCGCTGGCAACCCAGAACCGGCGCTCGTGCAGGTTGGGAAGGAAACGGCGACGGGTCTTGTTGTTGGCGTGCGAGACATTGTTGCCGGTCTGCACGCGCTTGCCGGTCACCTGGCAAACTCGGGACATAACGCACCTCGATGGTGATTGGGTGTTCCCCATGGCCTGGGGGACGGCGGCCCCGGCGTCCCGTGCGGGATGCGCCATGCGATACGGGTCATTGATTGCTGCCGGGCAGGCGCCGGATCGCATTCCGGGCCGCCTGGACCACCCGATCTGGGCGGCCGGACGCAGCGAGCCAAGCATTATGCGGGCTCGCACCTTCCCAAGGCAAGCCCGGGGGCCTGGCGCCCGCTCAGCGCTGTCCGCGCAGCCTCTCCAGCACCCCGTCCAGGGTGTCCAGGTCGCTGTAGTGGATCACCAGCTTGCCCTTGTTGCCGCGCCCGTGGGCGATGCTGACCCTGGCCGCCAGGACCCCGGACAGCTCGTTCTCCAGCGCCACGATGTCGGCCTGCGGACGCGCGGTGCTGCCGCTGCCCTTTTTCTTCGCGGTCGTCGGCACCCGGCCGGCGGCGAACTGCTGGGCGCGATGTTCGACCTCGCGCACCGACCAGCCGTGCTCGGCGGCGTCGGCGGCCAGCTTGCTGGCCAGGTCGGGCGACAGCGTGAGCAGGGCGCGGGCGTGGCCCATTTCCAGTCGCCGGGCCTCGACCAGTGCGCGGATCGCCGGCGGCAGCTCGAGCAGGCGCAGCAGGTTGGACACCGCTGCGCGCGAGCGGCCCACGGCTTCGGCCGCGGCGGCATGGGTCAGGTCGAACTCGTCGATCAGGCGCTGCAGGGCCTGGGCTTCTTCCAGCGGATTGAGATCCTCGCGCTGGATGTTCTCGATCAGCGCCATCGCCACAACGGTGCGGTCGTCGACTTCGCGCACCACCACCGGAATCTCGGCCAGGCCGGCTTCGCGCGAGGCGCGCCAGCGGCGCTCGCCGGCGATGATTTCGTAGGTGCGGTCGGGCAGGCGACGGACCACGATCGGCTGGATCACGCCCTGGGCGCGGATCGATTCGGCAAGCTCGGTCAGTTTCGCCGGGTCCATGTGCCGCCGCGGCTGGTATTTGCCTGGCGCCAGCGCGTCCACGGGCAGGGTGCGCAGGGCGTCGCCGGGGCGCGCCTCGAGCGCCGGCGCCTCTTCGGCGGCCTTGGGGCCGAGCAGGGCCTCGAGCCCCCTGCCGAGGCCGCGCTTCTTCGCAGTGCCGGCCTTGGCCGGCGGCTTCCTGGCTGCGGTCATGCCGCCTTCTCCTTCTGTTCGCGCTCGCGCTGGCGGCGGATCACTTCCCCGGCCAGGCCCAGGTAGGCGATGGCGCCGCGCGAGGCGCGGTCGTAGCCGACGATGCTCTGGCCATGGCTGGGCGCTTCGGCCAGGCGCACGTTGCGCGGCACGATGGTGCGGAAGACCCTGTCGCCGAAGTGGCTGACGAGCTCGGCCGAAACCGCATTGGTGAGGTTGTTGCGAACGTCGAACATGGTCCGCAGCACGCCTTCGATCTCGAGCGCCGGATTGAGCTTCTGCTTCAACGCCTCGATGGTCTGCAGCAGCGAGCTGAGGCCTTCCAGCGCGTAGTACTCGCACTGCATCGGCACCAGCACGCTGTCGGCGGCGGTGAGCGCGTTGAGCGTGAGCAGCGACAGCGCCGGCGGGCAGTCGATGATGATGTAGTCGTACTTCGGGCGCAGCGGGTCGAGCGCGCGCTTGAGGCGCTGCTCGCGGCCCTCGGCGTCCATCAGCTCGATCTCGGCCGCGGTCAGGTCGGTGTTGCCGGGCAGCAGGTCGAAGCCTTCGGGGGTGCGCACCAGGGCATCGGCGGCGCTTACTTCTTCCAGCAGCACGTCGCAGGTGGACGCGGCCAGCTCGCGCTTGTCCACGCCGCTGCCCATGGTCGCGTTGCCCTGCGAGTCGAGGTCGACCAGCAGCACGCGCTTGGGCGTCTGCGCGAGCGCGGAGGCAAGGTTCACCGCCGTGGTCGTCTTTCCGACGCCGCCTTTCTGGTTGGCGATGGCGATGATGCGGGCCATGGGCTCGGTCTGCCTCGATGCAGGGCTGCGGCGGGAACCCGGCACGGAATCGTGATCGGGTCGGTGATTATGCCCCGGCGGGCGCCGCGCGGCCCACCACGACCAGGTGGCGTTCGGCGGCAAGCCCTGGCACGGCCAGCGGATGCACGGCTTCGACCTGCCAACCCGCGGGCAGCGCGGCGAGTTCGGCCTCCGGGCGTGCGCCCTTCATCGCCAGCAGCCGGCCGCCCGGTGCGAGCAGGTGGCCGCCGACGGCAAGGATGTCGGCCAGGCTGGCCATCGCGCGCGCGGTGATCGCGTCGAAGGCGCCGGGCATGTCCACGGCTTCGGCCCGCGACTCGGCCACCTGCGCGTTGGCGAGTCCCAATGTGCGTACGGCCTCGCGCAGGAAACGCGCCTTCTTGCCGTTGGATTCGACCAGGGTGACCTGCAGCGCCGGCAGTGCGATCGCCAGCGGGATGCCGGGCAGGCCGGCGCCGGCGCCGAGGTCGGCCAGGCTGGCGATGTCGCGCACATGCGCGTGCATCGACAGCGAGTCGAGCAGGTGCAGGGTCACCATTTCGCGCGGGTCGCGGATGGCGGTCAGGTTGTAGGTGCGGTTCCAGCGCGCCAAGAGGTCGAGGTAGCGGCGCAGCGGCGCGGCCAGCGCCGGGTCCAGGCCGAGTTCGGCAAGGCCGGTGTCCAGCGCCGGATGGGGATCGGTGTGCATGGCGGCCATTGTAGGCGGCTGCGCCTCAGGTCCAGCGCGCGCGCCAGGCCACGGTGGCCAGGTAGTCGGGCGCCGGTCGGAACGTCTCCAGGGTCCAGTCCGCGGGAATGCCGAGCGCCGGATCGCAGTCGGCGAGCTGCCAGGCCTCGTCCACGCATGCGAACACCAGCCGGTGCAGTCCGAAGGACAGCCCCTGGCCGTGCGCCTTGAGCACCGCTTCCTTGGCGCACCAAAGGCGGACGAAGGCGGCCTCGCGGGTCGCGTCGGGCATCGCCGCCAGCGTCGTGGCTTCGGTGGGCGCGAAGAAGCGGTCGGCCAGTACCTGGGCCTTGGGCCGCGGCCGCTTCACTTCGATGTCGATGCCCACGCGCAGGCCACGCGCCAGCGCCATCAGCAGTCCTTCGCCGCTGTGGCTCCAGCTGGCGTCCCAGTCATGGTGCGGCGGGCCCAGCTGCGGCCGGCCATGCCCGCTGCGGCTGATCGCCAGGCTGCCGGCGGGCGAGGCAAGCTCGCTGGACAGCCATTCCCGCACCAGCGGTTCCGCCTGCTGGCCGTGGCGATAGGGTCGCCATGCGCAGCGGACGGGGCCGAGCTGGAGTTGGCCTGCGGACAGCGGCATCGGCGCGGGATTCCTTTGGATGGGACGGATTGCCAGCGTAAAGTACCGCCTCTGCCGGAGGGAGCCGGCAGTCCGTACACAGGGGGACGCGGGCGCGTCCGGGAGAATGCAGCGCATGTCGGCAGTCATCACCATCCACGAGCGGCCGGACGCCGCAACCGGCCCAAGGTCGCCGCTGGCCGCCGGTGCGCCGGGCCGCGCGGTCGCCTACGGCCAGGGCGGCAGCGTGGCGCTGGCGGATTTCCTGGCCGAAGTGCGCGGCGTGGCCGCGCTGCTGCCCGAGCGGCCGTTCGCGGTGAACCTGTGCGAGGACCGCTACCGCTTCCTGGTCGCCTTCGCCGCCGCCGCCGTGCGCGGTCAGGTGACCCTGCTGCCGCCTTCGCGCACGCGCGCCGCGATCGACGAGGTCCGCGCCCGGCATCCCGACAGCTACTGCCTGGGCGATGCCGACGCCTGCGGCTGCGCCGACATGGTGCCGCTGCCGCACTACCTGCGCTTGCCGGATGCGCTGCCGCGCCTGGCCGGCGGCATGCCGCAGCTGTCCGACGCCGCCACCGTCGCCATCGGCTACACCTCGGGCAGCACCGGCGCGCCCACGGCCAATCCCAAGACCTGGGGCAGCTTTGCCACCAGCACCGCGCAGAACATGGCCGCGCTCGAAGGCCTGCTGCCCGCCGGCGCCACCGCGCACGTGGTGGCGACCGTGCCGCCGCAGCACATGTACGGCATGGAGATGTCGGTGCTGCTGCCGCTGGTCGGCGGCGTGGCGGTGCACCAGGCGCGTCCGTTCTTCCCGATCGACATCGCCGCCGCGCTGGCCACCGCGCCGCTGCCGCCGCTGCTGGTGACCACGCCGGTGCACCTGCGCGCGCTGGTCGAATCGGGCGTGAAGCTGCCGCCGCTGGCCGGCATCATCGCCTCCACCGCGCCGCTGCCGCCGGCCCTGGCCGCGGCCGCCGAAGCCGCCTTCGGCTGCGAGGTGCGCGAGCTGTTCGGCTCCACCGAAACCTGCATCCTCGCGCGCCGGCGCACCGCCATCGAAGAGGCCTGGACGCTCTTGCCCGACGTCGAGCTGCAGCCGCAGCCCGATGGCACCCTGGTGCATGCGGCGCACCTGGACGCCGCGGTGGCCCTGGCCGACATCGTCGAACTCCAGCCCGGCGGCCGCTTCCGGCTGTGCGGACGGCAGTCGGACCTGCTGGAGATCGCCGGCAAGCGCGCCTCGCTGGGCGACCTCACCCATCGCCTGCTCGCGATCGCCGGCGTCCGCGACGCGGCGCTGGTGCAGCTCGCGCCCGATGCCTGCGGCGTCTGTCGCCTGGCCGCCGCGGTGGTGGCCCCGGGCCTGGACGAGGCCGCGATCAGGGACGCGCTGCGCCAGGTGGTGGACCCGGTGTTCCTGCCGCGGCCGCTGCGCCTGGTGGATGCGCTGCCGCGCAACGACACCGGCAAGCTCCCGCGACAGGCCTTGCTGGACCTGCTTTCGGGGGCTTGACCCGCCGGGAAAACGCCCACGCCCCCATCACGGGTGAATCCCCAGACTGGCGTCGCGCCGTACCGGCGAGGACCAATCCGGAGGATCCATGAATTTCATCGTCTATCTCATCGTCGGCGGCATCGCCGGCTGGCTTGCCAGCATCATCATGCGCACCGACGGCCAGCAGGGACTCCTGCTGAACATCATCGTCGGCATCATCGGCGGCTTCCTGGGCGGGTGGCTGCTGCCCATGCTCGGCCTCGGCCTGGGTGGCGGCTGGCTCGGCTTCCTGATCACCGCGCTCATCGGCGCGATCGTGCTGCTGGCGATCGTCAACCTGTTCCGACGCGGCAGCGTGCGCTGACAGGCTCGTCGCAGCGATGGTTCAAGAAGGCCCGGGATTCCCGGGCCTTCTTCATTCCCGCAGTAGGAGCAGCTATAGCTGCGACCGCAGCACCCGGCTGTGCCACAGCTGCGACCGCAGCACCCGGCTGTGCCACTGATATTCCGGTCGCAGCTATAGCTGCTCCTACTGCGGGATTTGCAGCTCGACCCAGGCGGGGGCGTGGTCGCTGGGGCGTTCCCAGGTCCGCGGCTCGCGGTCGATGCCCGAGGTCACCGCGGCCTCCCGCAGCGCATCCGACACCAGCGTGAAATCGATGCGCAGGCCGAGGTCGCGGCGGAACGCGGCCTGGCGGTAGTCCCACCAGCTGAACACCCCCGCCTCGTCGCTGTGCAGGCGAAAGGCGTCGTGCAGGCCGAGGTCCAGCAGCGCCTGCAGCGCGGCGCGCTCGGCGGTGGAGGTCAGGATGTGGGTTTCGTTCCACACCTCCGGGTCGTGCACGTCGCGCGCGTCGGGCGCGATGTTGAAGTCGCCCAGCACCACCATCTTCGGGTGCCGCTGCAGCTCGTCGGCCAGCCAGGCGTGCACCGCCGCCAGCCAGCGCAGCTTGTAGGCGTACTTGTCGGTGCCCACGTCTTGGCCGTTGACCACGTAGAGGTTGACGATGCGCACGCCGTCGACGGTGGCCGCGATCACCCGCTTCTGCTCGTCCTCGAAGCCGGGAATGCCGTATTGCACGTCGCTGATGGCGCGCTCGCGGGCAAGGATGGCCACGCCGTTGTAGGTCTTCTGGCCGAGGAACACGCTGCGGTAGCCGAGCGCGGCCAGGGCGTCATCGGGGAAGCGTTCGTCGTCGAGCTTGGTCTCCTGCAGGCCGACGATGTCGGGCGCGAAGGCCTGCAGCCACTGTGTGAGGTGGGGAAGGCGGACGTTGAGGGAGTTGACGTTCCACGAGGCGATTTTCATGCGGCAATGATCGTCGGTCCGCGGCGTCCAGGGCAAACACGCCCCGGCTCATGGCCGCGACCATGGCCGGGCTAGAATCCGCCCATGGCCAACAACAGCATCAGACCCTACCGCGGCACGCTGCCGAAGCTCGGCGAGCGCGTCTACGTCGACCCCGCCGCCGTCGTCATCGGTGACGTCGGGGTCGGCGACGACAGTTCGATCTGGCCGGGCACCGTGGTGCGTGGCGACGTCAACTTCGTGCGCATCGGCGCGCGCTGCAACCTGCAGGACGGCACCATCGTCCACGTCAGCCACGCCGGCCCGCATTCGCGCATGGACGGCTATCCCACGATCATCGGCGACGACGTCACCATCGGTCATGGCGCGATCGTGCACGCCTGCACGATCGGCAACGGCGCGCTGATCGGCATGGGTGCGACGGTGATGGACGGAGTGGTGGTCGAAGACCACGGCTACGTCGGCGCCGGTGCGCTGGTGGCGCCGGGCAAGGTGGTGCGCAGCCGCGAGCTGTGGCTCGGCAACCCCGCGAAGATGGTGCGCCTGATCGACGACGCGGCGGTGGAAGGCCTGCTGTACAGCGCCGCGCACTACGTGCGGCTCAAGGACGAATACCTCGCCGCCGGTTGAGCCGGTGGTGTCTTGTGGGGGCGACCATGGCTGTGTCGCATGGCCCCGTACAACCTGTGGGAGCGGCTATAGCCGCGATCGGCCTGCCCGTACACCTGTGGGAGCGGCCATGGCCGCGATCGGGCTGCCCGTACATCTGTGGGAGCGGCCATGGCCGCGATCGGGTTGCCTCGATCGCGGCTATAGCCGCTCCCACAAGGGGGGGGTGCGCAGGTGGCCGGGTCCCACAGGGTGCCCAGCTGGCTCGGGGGTTCGGGCTCAGTCGGCGGTGACCAGATGCGCGTGCTCGGCGCGCAGCTCGCCGTAGATCTCGTCGGTCTCCGGCCGCACGCCGTGCCAGCGTGCGAACGACAGCGCCGCCTGTTCCACCAGCATGCCCAGGCCGTCGACCACGGCGTACGCGCCGCTGGCGCGGCCCCAGGCGAGGAAGGGAATGGCGGCCTCGCCGTAGTTGAGGTCGACCGCGGCCATGCGCCGGCCGATCAGCGAGCGCGGCAGTGTCGGCAGCCCGCCGCTGCGCGCGGCCGAAGTGGCGTTGACCACCAGCTCGAACTCGCCCAGCGTGCCGATGTCGGCCATGTGCCGCGGATGCACGCGGCCGGGCTGCCCGAGCAGGTCGGCCAGCGCGTCGCTGCGGGCCGACGTGCGGTTGATGATGTAGAGGTCGCCGATGCCGGCGTCCAGCAGCGCCGGGGCGACCCCGCGCGCGGCGCCGCCGGCGCCGATCAGGAGCGTGCGCCGCGCGCGCAGGTCAAGCGCGTGGCGGCCGGTGAGGTCGCGCACCAGGCCTTCGCCATCGGTGTTGTCGCCGTGCCAGTCGTCGCCGTTGCGCACCAGGGTGTTGACCGCGCCGGCGCGGCGCGCGCGCTCGGTGGTGTCGGCGCAGAGCGCAAGCGCCTCCTGCTTCAGCGGCAGGGTGACGTTGGCTCCGGCGCCGCCGCGCTCGGCGAATTCCGCCAGGCGGGTGCGGAAGTCGCCGATGTCGGCGTCGATGGCGGCGTAGTCGATGGCGATGCCGGCGTCGCGGCCGAAGGCGGCGTGGATGCGCGGCGACAGCGAATGCGCGACCGGATGCCCGAACACTGCGTAGTGCTTCATGACTGTCTCCCGGAAGCTTGGCGGCGCGCGGCGCGTCGCCGATGGCCCGAGTCTACGCCCGGGGAACGTGGCCGGATGTGGACGCGCAGTCGGGCGAGGGAGAGCAGTCGGATGTGGGCGCAGCCTGGATGCGGACGCGCAGCCTCGAGTGGGGGCCGCCATGGCGGCGATCGCGATCGCGGCTGTCGCCGCTCCCACGGAGGACGGCCGCGGTGCCCTCGGGTTTTCCGTCAGCGTTCGCGCAGCCAGCGCGCGGCGTCGAGCGCGAAGTAGGTCAGCACGCCGTCGGCGCCGGCGCGCTTGAAGCCGAGCAGCGACTCGAGCACGCAGTCGCGCTCCTCCAGCCAGCCGTTTGCGGCCGCCGCCTTCAGCATCGCGTACTCGCCGCTGACCTGGTAGGCGAAGGTCGGCACGCCAAAGGCGTCCTTTACCCGGCGCACGACGTCCAGGTAGGGCATGCCCGGCTTCACCATCACCATGTCGGCACCCTCGTCGAGGTCGGCGGCGACTTCGCGCAGCGCTTCGTCGATGTTGCCGGGATCCATCTGGTAGGTGCGCTTGTCGGCCTTGCCCAGCGCCGACGCGGAACCGACGGCATCGCGGAACGGGCCGTAGAACGCGGAGGCGTACTTCGCGGCGTAGGCCAGGATGCGCGCGTGCACGTGGCCGTCTTCTTCCAGCGCCATGCGTATGGCGCCGATGCGGCCATCCATCATGTCGCTGGGTGCGACCACGTCGGCACCGGCGCGGGCATGCGACAGCGCCTGCTTCACCAGGGCCTCGACGGTGATGTCGTTCTGCACGTAGCCGGCGTCGTCGACGATGCCGTCCTGGCCGTGGCTGGTGTAGGGGTCGAGCGCGACGTCGGTGATCACGCCGAGCTCGGGGAAGCGCGCCTTCAGCGCGCGCACCGCGCGCTGGCAGAGGCCGTCGTCGGCCCAGGCCGCGGCGGCGTCGAGTGACTTGGCTTCGGGCGCGGTCACGGGGAACAGCGCCAGCGCCGGGATGCCGAGTTCGCAGGCCTGCTCGGCGTCGCGCAGCAATTCGTCGATCGACATGCGTTCAATGCCGGGCATCGAAGGCACGACGGTGCGACCGTCGGGCTCGTGCACGAACACGGGATAGATCAGGTCGTCGACGGTCAGCGTGTGCTCGCGCATCAGGCGGCGCGAGAATGCGTCGCGGCGCATGCGCCGGAAGCGGGTGTCTGGGTAGGCCATGCGGCCATTCTACGTCGCGGGTGTGCGCTTGGCAGCCGACCGGAGCGTCGGCGGGCCCCGCCCGATGCCAAGCCGGGCCTGACAGCATTGAAAAAGCCGGCGCCCCGCTGGGGGGCGCCGGCCATGGTTCACATCACAGCCTTGCAGTCAGAGCGAGCACCTGCGCAGCGCGGACTCCGCGCTGGCCGGGATCGCGTCAACAGCACGCAGCGAGGCGATGAACGGCGCGAGGCACGCCGCCACGCCGGTCTTGGCCTTCACCGTCGAGCGGCACAGGGCGTCGGCGGCCTGCAGCTTGGCACCACCGATCAGGCCCGGGACGTCGGCGTCGAGCACCGGCACGCCGGTATCGCAACGACCGCCGCGGGTCTTGGCGGTGCTGTCGTTCAGGCCCCAGCCGAGGTCCGCATACAGCGCAGGCGACAGGTCCACGCGCAGCGAGCCATCCAGGTCCTGGTTGATCGACGGTTCCATCAGCGCGTTCGGCGAATGGCTGACGTCGAAGTGCGAGAACGTGGAACCCTGGGCCAGGACGGCCGGGGCGTACATCAGCGCGCGACCGGAATCGTCGGTGCCGGCGAAGGCGCTCTCGTCCTCCTCCAGGGCCAGGGTCGCACCCGGGATGCCGTCCTTGAGCAGGGTGCCGTCGGCCAGCGAGACGCTGATCGTGGGCACGGTCGCGGCCACGGTGGCGTCTTCGGCCATCTGGATCACGCCGGCGACGTTGTTGGCGACCACGACCGCGATCGCACCGGCATCCTCGGCCATCTTCGCCTTGATTTCGAAGGCGCAGGTGCCACGGTCAACGATGGCGATCTTGCCGGCATAGGCACCGGCGGGCGAGGCCACGCAGCCTTGGCCCGGGTTCGCGCTGCCGTCGTCGACCAGCACCAGCTCGCCGCTGAAGTTGGCCGGCGTGGGCTCTGCGCCGAACGCCGCCGTGCCGAACTCGAACTCGCCGCTGACGGTGCCGCCGCCGCTGAGCGTCATCTTCGGTGCCAGCGCCATCGGCACCTGCGCGATGACGTTCGCGCCGGTCCAGGCCAGGCCGCCGCCAGTCGCCGCCACCTGGCGCTGTGCGTTGGTCATGTCGATCCAGTTCAGGCCCGACACGTTGTCGAACACGAAGCTGGAATAGATGTCCGGGTAGCCGCTCTGCGGCGCGCCCGTGGCCAGGCTGTAGAAGCCCTGGAAGTTGAGGCCATGGCCGATTTCGTGCATCACCACGTCGAGGAAGTTGATCAGGCCCGTGGGGGTGTTGCCGTCCAGGCCGTAGTACCAGCCCGAGGTCTCCATGCAGCCGGGCGAGCCCAGGTCGGCGTTGAAGTTGCTGTTGATCTCGTCCTCGCCCACCGACAGGTCCACGCCGGTGATCGAGTTGGCCAGCGCTTCGCCGTACCAGGTGCCGGGCACGGCACCGTCGAAGTCACGCTGGATGAAGCGCGCGCCGGCCGAGCCGAGCACGCCGCCGGTGGCGGTGCAGGTCAGCGAGGTGAACTGGGCGCGGACGCGGATCGGCTCCTCGCTTTCCAGCACGGCGCCCCAGAGGTCGGCGGCGAACTGGTAGGCGATCTGGCGCTGCTCGCCGACGGTCTTGCCGGGATTGCCGCCCACCGGCACGGCCGGGGTGGGATCGTTGAGGCCGACGCCGGGGGCGTTCATGTTGACCGGGATGATGGTCGCGGCGCTGGCGGCGCCGATGGCGAAGGTCGAGGCGGCTGCGAGTGCGCAGGCAAGGATCGTCTTATTCACGGGCGGACTCCACGGTGGTCGCGGGCGCGGCATGGCCGTGGGCATCGCCGTGGCCGATGACGATCGAGCCGTCCTCGAGCTGGGTGGCGGTGAGGTAGGACATCATGTCTTCGGAGACCTGCATGCTGACGCGGCCGTCGCGGTGGCGCTTGGTGGTGCGCTCGGCTTCGGCGCGGGTCTTCGGGCCCGGCTTCGCGATCGACATGCGGTCGGCAGTGCGCAGCCGCGACGCGGCCGTGGCGGCCTTGCGCAGCTCGGCCTGTTCGGCGGCCGTGGGCGCGCGCAGGCGGCCGGTGGCGGGATCGATGGCGACGGTGACGCCTGCATAGGAACCGGTGGCGGGTGCGTCGGCAGTGGCGGGCTCGGCCGCGTGCGCAGCGAAGCCGGCGGACAGGCCGGCCAGCAACAGCAAGGTGGTGCGTTTCATCGGAGTCAATCCTCGGAGTCGAGGCACCCGGGAAAACCGTGGCGTGAGCCACCGTTCCCCCCGAACGGTGCCTTCGTGGTCAATGCGAAGGTGTGCAGGCCGTGTCGTCCTGGCCCAGCCCGAATATGCGCCGTGTCCGGATATCACTCAATCGTGCGCTGCAACAAGACGGGTGCGGATGGTCGCGCCGCTGCTCAGACCAGGGGGGCGCCATGCACGCCGTCGATCTCCACCGCCAGTTCGTGGCGGCAGATCGCCGCGTGCAGCAGCAGCCGAGGCACGGCGTCGCCGAAACGCTGGTCCAGCGCGTCGGCCACCAGCGGCAGGTCGTGGGCGTCGCGGACGTAGACCTTGAGCCGCGTGCCGGCGCCGAAGCGCGTTGGCAGCGATGGGTCGTGGCGCCGCGCCGCGCCGACCAGCGCGTCGAAGTTGGCGAAGGTCTCCTCGAGCTGGGCGAGCAGCTCGCCGTCGTGCATCGACGCATGGCCGACCACCGCCGCGGTGCCCGAGAGCAGCAACGGCATGGCGCTGCCGGCCGGCGGCAGCATCGCGCGCGCGAAGCTTGGCGCCTGCGGGCCGTACTGGCGCGGATAGCGGTAGGCGCTGACCTGGCGCGGGTTCTCCACCGGCGTGCCCGGCGCCGCCGAGGCCAGCCAGTACACCTGCACCACGCGCTCGCCGTCGCATCGGCCGATGGCGGTGGCCGCCGGCAGCGTGCGCACGTCGAAATCGCCCAGCCCGCGGGCGCGACCGACGCAGAAGGCGCGGTAGCGTTCGTCGTCGCCGCTGCCGAGCGTGATCGCGTCGACGTAGTTCCACACCCGCAGCAGGTGCGGGGTGCGGCTGCCGGTGGTGAAGGCCGCCAGCCGCGCATAGGCGTGCCGTGCGGCTTCCTGGATATCGCCCTCGCGCTCGGGAACCTCGACCACGCCGAACAGCAGCTGGCCGTCGCTGGCCCAGCGCAGGCCATCGTCGCGGCCGCGGATCACCGGCGCGCTGCCGCGCCAGACCTCGAAGCCCGCCGTGCCGTGGGGCTCCAGAGGTACCCGCAGGTAGCGCGGATCATCGTGCGTGGCCGGCGCCGCGCCGCCGAAGCCGAACACCGCCAGCACGTCGTCGCAGCCCAGCAGGGCCGACGGATCCGGTGCATCGACGTACTCTATGGAGAGCCGGGGCAAGCCCGCGACCGCGGGGGCGCCACGGACCGGGGTCCGGGAGCCGGCGTGTGGTTCTTCTGCGGGGTTGTGCATTTCGCGACGCGCGGTGGCCATGCGATCATCGGGGGCAAGATGATAGCCGTAACGGAACCCACCGCATGTCCACGCAGTCCCCCGCCGAACGCGAACTTGCCGAACTCCTGGTCGAAGCGCTGAGCCTCGACGACGTCGAGCCCGGTTCGATCGATCCCGAAGCACCGCTGTTCAACGCCGGCCTCGGACTGGATTCGATCGACGCGCTGGAGCTGGCGCTGGCGGTGGGCAAGCGCTATGGCTTCCAGCTGCGTTCGGACAGCGAGGAGAACCTCCGGATCTTCGCCTCGCTGCGCGCGCTGTCGGCGCACGTCGAAGCCAACCGCGCCTGACGCCGGCGCGCCCCCGGTGCCGGCCATGGGCCTGGCACTCACGGTCGCGATGGCGGTGGCCTACGCGGTGCTTGCGCACCTGGCCAGCGCCACCCTCGATGACCGCTACGCCTATGCCGCCCTGCTCTCGCTGGTGGTGATGATGCTTGCTACGGGCCTGGCCGCGCGCCGCGCCCGGGCCTGGGCCGCACTGCCGCTGGCGGTCGCCGCCTGCCACCTGCTGTACCGCTCGGGCCATGCCGGGCTGCCGCTGCTGGTGGCGCCGGTGGTCTTCGTGGGCGTGATCGCGTGGCTGTTCGCCCGCAGCCTCTGGTCGCCGCGCGGGGCGCTGATCACGCGCATCGTCGCCGCCATCGATGGCAGCACCGTGGACACCCTGGCACCCGAACTGCTCGTCTACAGCCGCCGCCTGACCGCGGCCTGGGCGGGCGTCCTGCTGCTGCTGGGCACGGCCAACCTGGCGCTGGCGATGGTCGCCGAACCCGGAGGCCTGCTGTCCAGCCTCGGCCTGCCGGCGCCGGTCAGCATCACCCGCGAGCAGTGGTCGCTGTTTGCAAACATCCTGAACTACGGGCTGCTTGGCGGGTTCTCCGCCATCGAGTTCGCCTGGCGCAGGCATCGCCTCCCCGGGCACCACGGCAGCTTCGTCGACTTCCTTCGGCAGATGGCGGGGCTGGGGCCGGCGTTCTGGCGTGATTTCCTGCGCTGAACAGGGGTTCGGGCGTGGCCTTTGGGTATGCTTTGCCGATGCAGCAGCGCGTCGACAACATGGAAGTGGCCGAACCGGCCCTGCAACGATTGGCCTGGAGCGTCCACAACGCAGCCGGCTTCGTCTTCATGCTGGCCTGGACCGCGGGCCTGATCAGCCTGTCGCTGCTGGTGCTGCTCGTCAGCCGTCGCCGCGACTGGCCGCTGCGCATGGCCGCGCGCTGCTGGGCGCCCGCGCTCCTTGCCGGCACTGCCGCGCGCCTGGAGGTGGAAGGCGCCGAGCACATCGACTGGTCGCAGCCACGCCTGCTGGTGTCCAACCACCAGTCGATCATCGACATCTGCGCGCTGTTCCGCGCGGTGCCGGTGCCTCTGCGCTTCCTGCTCAAGCAGGAGATGGCCCGGGTGCCGTTCGTGGGCTGGTACGCGCGCGCCTGCGGCATGCTGTTCATCGAGCGCGACAACCCGCGCGCCGGCCCGCGCCTGCGCCGCGAGGCCGCGGCGCTGCTGGGCGACGGCCACACGCTGTGTCTGTTCCCCGAGGGCACGCGCAGCCGCTGCGGCGCGGTGGCGGCGTTCAAGGGCGGTGCCTTCCAGTCGGCGATCGACGCCGGCGTTGAAGTGCTGCCGGTGGCGATCGAAGGTGCCGGCGCGGTGCTGCCGCCTGACGGCTTCCGCGCCCGGCCCGGCGTGATTCGCGTCCGCTTCGGCACGCCGCTGCCGACCGCCGGCAGCGGCTCCAGCGCGACCGCCCGCCAGGCGCTGGCCGACGCGGCCCACGCCTCGGTGGTCGCACTGCTGCGCCAGGCATCCTGAGGCGCGTGCGCGGACCGATGGAGTTTGTCGTCGAACACGATCATCCCTGCCTGCCGGGTCACTTTCCCGGACGTCCGCTGGTGCCGGGCGTGGTGATCCTCGACCACGTGCTGGCGGCGATAGAAGCCGTGCACGGGCCGCTGGGCCCGTTGCGCATGCCGCAGGTGAAGTTCGCCAGCCCGCTGCTGCCAGGCGAGGTCGCGCGCGTGGAGCTCACCGGTGAGGCGCTCCGCTGTCGCTTCCGCGTGCTGCGGGAGGCGACGCTGGTCGCGTCGGGCGAGGTGGCACTGCCATGAACGGCTGGAAGCAGCGCCGCGAGGGGGGCGGCCGGTTCGCGGTGTGGCTGCTGAGCAGGGTCAGCCTGTGCGCCGGCCGCGGGCTGGCGCGGCTGCTGCTGTACCCGATCACGGCGTACTTCCTGTTCCGCCGCGGCGAAGAGCGGCGCGATTCGCGCGCCTACCTCGGTCGCGTGCTCGGCCGGCCCGCCCGGCTCGCGGACGTCGCCCGCCATATCCACACCTTCGCCGCCACGATCCTTGATCGCGTGTTCCTGCTGGGCGGAGACATGGGCCGATTCGACATCCGGGTCAGCGGCCTGGACTCGCTGCACGCCGCGCTCGACCGCGGCCGGGGCGTGCTGGTGTTCGGCTCGCACCTGGGCAGCTTCGAGGTGCTGCGCGTGCTTGGCCGGCAGCGACCGGAGCAGAAGATCCGGGTGGTGCTGGACAAGGCGCACAGCCCGGCGGTGACCCAGCTGCTGGACGCGCTGAACCCGGACCTCGCGGCTTCGGTGATCGACGCCGGCCAGGACGGCCCGGCGATCATGTTCGCGATCCAGCAGGCCACGGCCGAGGGCGCGCTGGTGGCGCTGCTGGTCGACCGCACGCAGCCGGGCGGGACGTCGATCGGCGCATCCTTCCTCGGCGACCAGGCGCAGTTCCCGATGGCGCCATGGCTGCTGGCCTCGGTGCTGCAGGTGCCGGTGCAGCTGGCCTTCGGCATCTATCGCGGCGGCAGGCGCTACGATCTCGTGTTCGAACACTTCAGCGACGGCGTCGCGATCCCGCGGCGCGAGCGCGCGGCGGCGCTGCCCGCGCTTATCCAGCGTTACGCTGCCCGGCTTGAACATCATCTCCGCGATGCACCGTTCAACTGGTTCAATTTCTACGACTTCTGGGGTGACCTTGAACACAGCCGAGGCCAGCAACACCGCCTGCCGCACGAACATGGACGCGGGTCCGGGGCGCGGGCATCCGCCGACCCGGAAACGCAGGCCCGGGACGCCGGCGTGGACGCTGGCGGCACTGCTGCTGGCGGCGACCGCGCTGCCGTCGGCGGCGCAGCCGGCGGTCGATAGCGCCTGGATCCTGCAGCGCCTGGCGCGGCCGGCGCCGGTGCGCACGCCCTTCGTCGAACTGCGCGGCTCGGCCATGCTGAAGGCGCCGCTGCGCATCGAGGGCGAATACGCGCGCCCCGACGCCACCACCCTGGTGCGCGAGGTCCGCGTGCCCTACGCCGAGACCACCACCATCCGCGGCGGCGAGGCGACCATCGCCCGCGGCGACCGCAGGCCGCGCACCTTCGCGCTGTCGCGGGCTCCGGAGCTTGCCGGCCTGCAGGCCAGCTTCGGCGCGCTGCTGGCCGGCGATGCGGCCGCGCTGCAGCGCGACTACCGCATCAGCGCCGACGGCAGCCGCGAGGACTGGACCCTGGTGCTGGTGCCGCGCGACGCGGCGCTGGCCGCGAGCGTCCGCGACATCACCCTGCATGGCCGCGGCGCCGAGCTGCGCTGCATCGAGACCCGGCCGGCCGAGGGCGAGCTGCAGCGCAGCCTGCTCGCGGGGGCGGCGCGCGCCGCGATCGCCGCCGGCGACGGCGCCGCCTACGAGGTCCTGTGCCGCGACCCGGCTGCAGCGGCGCAATGAGTCCCGCGGGTCCGGGTCCGGTGGATCCCGCCGCGGTGATGCGATGAGTCCGCGGCGTCGCACCGCCCTGGCGCTGCTGTGGCTTGCGGCGCTGCTGGTCGCGGGCTGGGCGATTGGCCAGCGGCTCGAACTCAGCGGCGACCTGCGCCGCTTCATGCCCGAGCCGCGCACGCCGGCACAGGCCCTGCTGGTTGACGAGCTTGGCGACGGGCCGGGCACGCGGCTGCTGCTGGTATCGCTTTCCGGCGCGCCGCCCGAAGTCCTGGCGACGCAGTCACGAACGCTGGCCGCCGGACTTGCCGCCAATCCCGATTTCGAATTCGTCACCAACGGCGCCGACGCCGGCCTCGATGCGGTGCCGGAATCGCTACGTCCCTACCGCTACCTGCTCTCGCCCAGCTTCGACGACCGGCCGCTGGACGCCGACCACCTCGGCGAACAGCTCGCCGAGCGCCTGCAGGACCTGGGCTCGCCGATGGCGGCGCTGGTGGAGCCCCTGCTGCCCGCCGACCCCACCCTGGAGATGCTGGTCCTGGCCGAGGCCTGGCAGCCCAAGGCCGCGCCGCAGCGCCTGCACGGGGTCTGGTTCGACGCCGCGGGGCGCGAGGCGCTGCTGCTCGCGCAGACCGGCGCCGCCGGCTTCGACCCCAGCGCGCAGCAGCGCGCCTACGACGCCGTGTACGCCGGCTTCGCCGAGGTGGCGGGCGACAGCGGCGCCCGGCTGCGGATGACCGGCCCGGGCGCGTTCTCGGTCGAGATCGGCGGTCGCACCGCGCGCGAGGCGCAGTGGATCGGCACCATCGACAGCATCGCCCTGGTCCTGCTGCTGCTGCTCGCCTACCGCAGCTGGCGCGCGCCGCTGCTGGGCGTGCTGCCGCTGGCCACCGCCGGGCTGGCCGGGCTGGGCGCGGTGGCGCTGCTGTTCGAGGCCGTGCACGGCATCACCGTCGCCTTCGGCTTCACCCTGATCGGCGTGGTCCAGGACTATCCGATCCACTTCCTCAGCCAGCAGCGCGCCGGCATCAGCCCGCGCGACAACGTGCGCGCGCTGTGGCCGGCGCTGGTGACCGGCGTGGTCGCGACCTGCATCGCCTACCTCACCTTCCTGTTCTCCGGCGTCGATGGCCTGCGCCAGCTGGCGGTGTTCACCATCTCCGCGCTGGCGGCGGCGGCGCTGGCGACGCGCTTCGGCCTGCCGCCGCTGGTCGATCCCGCGCCGCGCGACCTCGCCGACTCGCCGGTGCTGCAGGCGCTGTGGCGCGGCATCGGGCGCCTGCCGCGGCCGCGCTGGTCGCTGCTGGCGCTGGCGCTGGCCTGCGTCGCGGTGCTTGCCAGCGCGCGCGGGCCGTTCTGGGAGAACGACCTTTCAAAGCTGACCCCGGTGCCGGAAGAAGGCATGGCGCTGGACGCGCGCCTGCGCGCGGAGCTGGGCGCGCCCGACGTCCGCTACGTGGCAGTGCTGCGCGGCACCGATGCCGACGCTGCCCTGGCCGCGACCGAAGCACTCCACCCGCGCCTGGACGCGCTGGTCGCCGCGGGCGCACTGGACGGCTATGACAGCGCCGCGCGCTACCTGCCCTCCCCGGCCACCCAGCGCGGGCGCCAGCGGGCCCTGCCGGCGCCCGAGGCGCTGCGCGCATCGCTTGCAGACGCCCTGGCCGGCACGCCTTTCCGCGAGGACGCGTTCACCCCCTTCCTGGCCGACGTCGAGCTTGCGCGCGGTGCCCCGCCGCTGCGCCCGGGCGACCTTGCCGGCACGCCGCTCGCCGGCACCGTGCAGGGCCTCCTGCTCGACGGCGACGGCGACGGCGGCGCGACGGCCCTGGTCTCGCTCAGCGGACTCAAGGACGTCGATGCCGTGGCGCAGGCCGCGGCGGATGCCGGCGGCGAGCTGCTGGACATGAAGGCCGCGTCCGAATCGCTGGTGGCGGAGTACCGCGGCCGCGTGCTCGCCGCGCTGGCGCTGGCCGCGCTGCTGCTGGCGGCCACGGTGTGGATCGCGCTGCGCACGCCCGGGCGGGTCTTTCGCGTGCTGCTGCCGATGGCGCTGACCACGCTGGTCATCCTGGCCGTGCTGCGCGGCCTGGGCGTCGAGCTCAACCTGTTCCACCTGGTGGCGCTGATCCTCGCCGCCGGCCTCGGCCTGGACTACGCGCTGTTCTTCGAGCACGCCGGCGACCGCCGCGAAGACCAGCTGCGCACCCTGCACGCGGTGCTGGTCTGCAGCCTGATGACCGCGCTGGTGTTCAGCCTGCTTGCGCTGTCGTCGATTCCGGTGCTGCGTGCGATCGGCAGCACGGTCGCGATCGGCGTGGTCTCGAACTTCGTGCTGGCGCTGCTGGTTTCCCGCCACGATGCCGGCCCCGGACCTGCCGCGGAAGCCGCTCCCGCAGTGGAGGGCCACGCATGATCACCCGCGCCGGGATCCTGTCGCTGGTGCCGCACCAGGGCGCGATGTGCCTGTGGGACCAGGTCACCGCGTGGGACGCCACGCGCATCGCGCTGCGCGCCGGCAACCACCGCGACCCGGCGCATCCGCTGCGCAGCCACGGCCTGCTGCGCGCGGTGCACCTGTGCGAATACGGCGCCCAGGCGATGGCCGTGCACGGCGGCCTGCGCGGGCGCGATTCCGGCGCTGCGGTGCGCCCGGGCATGCTGGTCGCGCTGCGCGGCGTGGACCTGCACGTGGCGCGGATCGATGACCTCGCTGGCGATCTCGAAGGCGAGGCCGAGCTGCTGATGGAAGGCGGGGCCAGCCAGCAGTACGCCTTCCGCATCCATCACGCCGGCGTGCTGCTTGCCGAGGGCCGCGCGGCGGTGGTGCTCGCCGATGCGGCGTCGATGCCGGGATAATCGCCGCATGAGCCAGAACACCACGCCATCGCCCAGCGCGCCGTCCGGCACGGCACCGTCCTCCGCCGCGACCTCCGGATCGGCGCGCTCCGGCGCCGCGCCCTCGGCCGCCGTCCCGCGCCGCGCGCTCGTCACCGGCGGCAGCGGCGACCTCGGCGGCGCGATCTGCCGCCAGCTGGCCGCCGACGGCGTCCACGTCATCGTCCATGCCAATGGCAATCGCGCGCGGGCCGATGCGGTGGTGGCCGACATCATCGCCGCCGGCGGCAGCGCCGAGGCCATCGCCTTCGACGTTGCCGATGGCGACGCCGCGGCCAAGGGCATCGCGGCGCTGCTCGAATCCGGACCGGTGCAGATCGTGGTCAACAACGCCGGCATCCACGACGACGCGCCCATGGCGGGCATGTCCGCCGAGCAGTGGCGGCGGGTGATCGACGTATCGCTGCACGGGTTCTTCAACGTCACCCAGCCGCTGCTGCTGCCGATGGCGCGCACGCGCTGGGGGCGCATCGTCAGCGTGTCCAGCGTGGCGGCGGTGCTCGGCAACCGCGGCCAGGCGAACTACGCGGCGGCCAAGGCGGGGCTGCATGGCGCCTCGAAATCGCTGGCCCGGGAGATGGCGAGCCGCGGCATCACCGTGAACGTGGTGGCGCCGGGCGTGGTCGCCGGGCGCATGGCCGAAGCCGCCTTCCCGCCCGAGGCGGTGAAGCAGATGGTGCCCGCCGGGCGCGCCGGGACCCCGGACGAAATCGCCGCCGTAGTGCGCTTCCTGTGCTCCGACGCCTCCGCCTACGTCACCGGCCAGGTGATCGGCGTCAACGGCGGCATGGGCTGAAGGCGGGCGGACCTGGATTCCCGGCGGCGGTGACACCGGATTCACCCGGGTGGGAAGATGATCGATCCCATCCCTGCCAGGTGACGCCATGACCACCGCCCGCTTGTTCCGCATCGCCGCCGCCAGCGCCGTGTTGCTCCTGGCCGGCTGCGCCTCGTCCCACATCCTCACCGGCACGCCGCGTGCGCCGATCGATCCGGCGCTGGTGCGCGTCTACCACGGCGCGCCTGGTGTCCCATATGAAGAAGTGGCCCTGCTCGAGACCTCCAGCGGCGCCTTCACCTACGGCGAGCAGAACAAGACCGATTCGGTGTTGCGCAAGCTGCGCGAAGAAGCCGCGTCGCTGGGCGCCAACGGCATCCTGTTCCAGGGCACGGCCGAGGGCTACGGCGGCGGCGGGGTCAGCGTGGGCGCGGGCACGGGACGCGTCGGCAGCCGCAGCTTCAGCAGCGGCGGCGTTGGCGTGAACATCAGTCCGCGTCAGAAGCACGCCCGCGGCGTGGCCATCTACCTGCCAAACCCGCCGCCGGAGCAGGTGCTGCCGCCGCAGCCGGTGCAGCAGCCGGTCGACTGAACCGCAGCGTCAGCCGCGCTGCCGCGCGGGCGCCTCGGCCGCCGCGCCTTCCGGGGTCCCGGCGGCCACCGTCGCGCCCGGGGCCGACGTGGCCTGCGTCGCGCGCCGCCCCAGTGACAGGGTGACCAGCGGCCCGGTCATCACCGTGGTCAGGATCGCCATCACCAGCAGCATGGTGAACAGGTCGGGCCCGATGATCCCCGCGTCCAGGCCGACCTTGATCACGATCAGCTCCATCAGGGCGCGCGCGTTCATCAGCGAGCCCACCGCGAAGCTCTCGCGCCAGCCATGGCCGGACAGCCGCGCGCCGATCGCGCCGCCGGCCACCTTGCCGATCACCGCCACCGCCAGGATCAGCAGCATCGCGCCGAAGGCTGCGCCGGTGAATGCATCGGACGTGGTGCCGAGTCCGGCCAGGGCGAAGAAGATCGGCATCAGCACCACGATCGCGAGGTACTCGACGCGCTCGATCAGCGACTTCAGCAAGCGCTCGTCCCGCGGCAGGCAGGCACCGAACAGGAAGGCGCCGAAGACGGCGTGCACGCCCAGCCGGTCGGTGGCCGCACCGCAGGCGAACGCGCCGATCAGCAGCGCCGCCAGCACCATCAGCGAGGGGACGCCGTCGGCCGCGTGCGCGCGCAGCAGCCAGGCATAGAGCGGCCGCAGCAGCGTGAACACGACCACGGCGATGATCGCCAGGCCCGCGGTGGCGCGAATGAAGCCGCCGTAGCCGTCGCCAGCGCCGACCAGGGCCACCACCAGCGCCAGCATGATCCAGGCGAGCACGTCGGCGATCGCGGCGCCGCCCAGGGCCAGCCGCCCCAGCGGCGTGTGGGTCATGCCGCGTTCCTTCAGGATGCGCGCCAGGATCGGGAAGGCGGTGATCGACATCGCCGCGGCCATGAACAGCCCGAACGGCACCAGGCCCACGCCCGCGGGTGCGTAGGGATGCAGCAGTGGCGATACCGCGAATCCGAGCGCCATCGGAACCAGTACGCTGGCCACGCCGACCAGGCCGGCGGACTTCAGCTGCGCGCGCACGCCGTCGGGCGCGCGCAGCTCGACGCCAACGATGAACATGAAGAGCACGAGGCCGAGTTCGGCCAACGAGGCCAGGCCCGGCAGCGACTCCGGCGCGAACACCGAGGCATGGAGCCCGGGGAACCAGGCTCCGAACACGATCGGCCCCAGCAGCAGGCCGGCGGCCATCTCGCCGATGACCGGCGGCTGCCCGACATGGCGCAGCAGCAGGCCGCAGGCGCGCGCGGTAAGCAGGATGATGACCAGTTGCAGCAGGAGGGGGCTGTGATGCATGCGATCCTCGGGCGCGGTTCAGGCCGCGCTGTACCAGGCGTCGCCAAGCGAGGCCGGCTGCACGTCGGTACCGGCCAGCAGTCCGTCGAAACCGTGCTCGCCGATCGACGGGTGCAGGTCGCGCACGCGCGCCAGGATCTCCGCCGCCAGCGCCTCCATGCGCCCGACGTTGTCGGCGATGCGCGCGTCGAAGGCGTCGTCGTCGAGCGTGTCGCGCAGCGCGCGGTTGAGCTCGTGGAACCACTGGATCCCGTGCTGGTCGAGCGAGCGCCCGGTCCCCGCGGGCGTTGACCCCGCGGCGGCGTTGCGTTCACCCCATTCGCGCAGCAGCGGCTGCATGGCGGCGTTGAGCGCGCTGGCACGTTCGAACAGCGGCTGCAGCCGCCCGAACATGCCGATGTCGGTGATGCGCCCGGTGAAGAACGCGGGCGCCAGCAGCGCCCAGTAGAAGGTGTAGTCCCAGATCACCTTCACCGGCAGCACCTGCTCGTCGCCGAACAGTGCGTACTGGCCCTGGTAGAGCGTCATGGTGTTCTCGTAGAACGAGAAGAACAGGCGCTCGTACATCGCCGCGTACGGGGCGAAGGGCGCGCCTGCGCGGTCGCGCGCGATCAGGTCGGCGATCTGGGTGTTGGCGATCGCGATGAAGTCGCTGCCCGGCGAATAGAAAGGATCCATGAACAGGCCCGCCTCGCCGGTCAGCGCCCAGCGCTCGCCGTACAGGCGGCTGCAGCCGTGCGAGAACCCGCGCAGGAAGCGGAAGTCCTTCACCGCGTGCCCTTCGAGCGCCGCGGCCACGCGCGGCTGGTGCCTGCGCAGCCACTCCGTGGCCTTGTCGTGGCTGTTCATGCCCTCCAGCGGATGCATCGCGGCGTCGCAGACGATACCGAGCGAGTGCGCGCCCGAGGCCAGCGGGATCATCCAGAACCAGTAGCCCGTGCCGCACATGTGGTTGGTCGAGCGCCAGCGGTCCGGTGGCGTGCAGCGGGTGCGCCAGGCCTCGTCGTCGGACCAGTCGTTCGGATCGAGGATGCCTTCGACCCGCCACCAGGCGGCATTGGCATCGTGGCCGTTGGCCTCGGCCAGGCCCAGCTGGCGCTTGAGCAGGCCGGCGCGGCCGCTGGCGTCGACGACCCAGCGCGCGGCCAGGCTGCCTTCGCCGCCGTCGCCCGACCAGGCGATGCGATGGTCCTTGTCGCCCTCGCCGAATTCGACCCCGCGCACCACCACGCCGTCGCGGAAGCCGATGCCCATCGCCCGCGCGCGTTCGCCGAGCATGTTCTCGAAGCGGCCGCGATCGATCTGCCAGGACGGTGTCGGCAGCAGCTGGCTGACGCCGATCTCGGTGCAGCGGTCAATGTCGCTGCGGCCGTCGGAAAAGAAGAAGCGGAAACCGAACTTGCGGATCTGCTCCCGGTCGAGGTGCTCGCGCAGCCCCAGCACGTGGGAAAAGTAGTGGGCGCCGATCTCGACCGTGGATTCGCCGACCTTGAACGCGGCCTCCGGCGCCGGGTGCACGCGCCGTTCGAGCACGGTGATCGAGAGCGAGGGGTCGGCCCGGCGCAGCTGCAGCGCCAGGGTCAGGCCGGCCAACCCGCCGCCGAGGATCGCGACGTCGACGCGATTGTTTTCGTCCATCAGTAGTGGCCCTCGCCGGTCCGTGCGGTGCCGTCTTCCGCGTGGGCGGGCGTGGATGCCCCGTTGGCGTCGTCGATGACGGGCGGACGGCTGCGCGTGCGCGCATACCCGCCCAGGACATCGCCATGCCGCAGGACCTGGCCAACCACGTGCGAGGTGATCGCCCACAGGTCGCGGCCCAGGCGGAAGTGGCTCTTGCGGAACTCGACGCCGGGTTCGCAGCCGGCATAGCGGGTCTCGATCGGCACGGCGACCACGCCAGCGCCGGCATCGCGCGCGGCCGAGATCAGCATCTGTGCCTCGAACACGAAGCCTTCGCCCGGCACGCCTTCGAGCGTGAAGACCTCCCGCGGGTACAGGCGCTGGCCGCTCTGGCTGTCGACCACGCGAAAGCCGCAGGCCCAGCTGATGCCCCAGTCGCCGAAGTCGTTGCCCAGGCGCCGGTGCGGCGGCTGCGAGGCCCGCTTGCGCAGGCGCGCGCCGACGATCACGCAGCCCGGGTGACGGTTCGCGGCGGCAATCAGCCGCGGGATGTCCGCGGCGTCGTGCTGGCCGTCGCCATCCATGGTGACCACCGCGCGGGCGCCCAGGCGCGCGGCCTCGGCAAAGCCGCTGCGCAGGGCTGCGCCCTTGCCCATGCGCGCCGGGTGCTGGACCACGCGAACGGGCAGGTCGGCGATGCGCGCGGCGGTGTCGTCGTCAGAGCCGTCGTCGACCACGATCACCAGCGGCGCCTGCGCCAGCGCGCCCTCGACCACGTCGCGGATGCGCAACGCCTCGTTGAGCGCGGGAATGACCACCGCAGTGTCTTCGCCGCGCAGCGGGATGGGCTCAGCCATGGGCCAGCTCCACCCGCAGCGTGCGGCCGTGGCCGGCGTGCAGCAGCACGAGGTCGCTGCCGGTGGCCAGCGCGTCGAACAGCGGCAGCATCGGCGCCATCGCATTGGCGCCGGCGTGGCGCGACAGCACGCCGTTGCCGCGGGGGGCGTCGCCATCGACCAAGGTCGCGCGCAGGTTGATGCCGCCACGGTCGCGCTGCTGGTCCGCGCCCGGGCCGGTGGCCAGCACCAGCGCGCCACCAAGCAGGCCGGTGCTTTGCGACACCGCCCCCAGCGGCCCGGTGCCGGGCGTGTCGTATGCCGCCAGCAGCACGGCGGTGTCGCCGCACGCGAGCTGGGCGAGCGCTTCCAGGAGCCCTTGGGCAAAGCTCGCGCGGTGCGCGCTCAGCGCCGTTGCCGGGCGCAGGCAGCCGGCACCGATGGTCCAGTAGCCGGCGGCGGCGTTGTGGACCGAGTTGTGGAACTTTGTCGGCGAGATCGCGCGCGGGTCGTCGGCGAGGGTCGCGCACATGTAGTCGGTGATCGCGAGATCGCCATGGGTGGAGGCGAACACCGATGGCAGCGACGCCGGCTCGCGGCCGGCCGCCTCGCAGGCGGCCAGTGCGACGTCCAGCGCAACCGCCACCGAGGGCGGTGCGCGGCGGCGTTCATTCGGCGCCAGCATCATCGGCGAGGGCTTGCCGCCGTCGCCCGGCGGCGTGCCATTGAGCACGTGGTCCACCGCGGCCTTCCAGGTGGGCAGGCCGTCGGCCCAGAAGCCGATGCCTTCGATGCGCGCGGCAAGCGTATTGAGCTTCGTCATGCGCGTCCGAACACCAGTGCGGCGTTGTTGCCGCCAAAGCCGAAGGAGTTGTTCATGGCGTAGCGGATGACGCTGCCCTCCACGTTGTCGAACCGGATCTGCGGGCCGCAGGCCGGATCGGGCGTCTCGCTGTGCAGGATGCCTGGCAGCAGGCCATGTTCGAGCGCGAGCAGTGCGAACACCGACTCCACGATCCCGGCCGCGCCGAGGGTGTGCCCGGTCCAGCCCTTGGTCGAACTGGCGTGCAGCGTGGCCGGGAACATCGCGGCCACCGCCGCGGCCTCGACCGTGTCGTTGGCCGGCGTCGAGGTGCCGTGCAGGTTGAGGTAGCCGACGTCCCCTGCATCGATCCCGGCGCGTGCGAGGGCGTCGCGCATGGCCAGGCGCGCACCGAGGCCTTCGGGGTGCGGCGCCGACATATGGTGGGCATCGCTGGATTCGCCATAGCCGCACAGGCGCAGGCCGGTGCTGCCCGGCACCGGGCGTTCGAGCAGCGCGAAGCCGCCGGCCTCGCCCAGCGACAGGCCGTCGCGGTCGCGGTCGAAGGGCCGGCAGGGATTGGCCGAGACCAGGCCCAGCGAGTTGAAGCCGGACAGCACGCTGCCGCACAGGGTGTCGACGCCGCCGACCAGGGCCGCGTCGACCAGGCCGGCCTGGACCAGGCGCGCCGACTGCGCGAACACCTTGGCGCTCGAGGAACAGGCCGTGGCCACGGTGACGCAGGGGCCGCGCAGGCCGGTGGCGGCCTGGACGAAGTCACCCAGCGAATGCGGCGTATGCACGACCGGGCGCGCCAGGTCGGCGGGAAAGGAGGGCATGCCGTCGGCATCCGGCTCGAGCCGGGTGTAGGCCTCCTCGCTGGCGCCGATGCTGGAGGTCGAGGTGCCGATGACCACCGCGACGCGCTCGGCGCCGTGGCGCGTGCGTGCGTCGTCGATGGCGGACATCAGTCCGTCCGACTGCAGCGCCATCCACGCCAGGCGGTTGTTGCGGCATTCCCACTGCGCCAGCGACGCCGGCAGCGCCTCGTCTTCGAGACCGTCCACGCGACCGATCCAGGCCGGCAGTGGATCAGGCCCGAAGTCGTTTGGCCGCAGGCCACCACGGCGCGCGCGCAGCGCATCGGCCTGCGCCGCGCGACCGCGGCCAAGGGCGGTGGTGGCGGTGTAGGCAGTGATCGCCAGGGCCGGCATGAGGGAAGGCGACTGCGATGACGGCAAGGCGTGCACCCGGTGCTGGAAAGGCGCCGAGTATAGCCATGGCCGCGGGAGTGCCGTGGCAAGGGCCTGCGGGCTCAATCGCCAAGGCAGCCCGCGAAGAATCGCTCCGACAGGCGATACCGGTGCAGCGCATCCGCGCCGCGCAGCCCGTGCTTGGCACCGGGATAGGTCATCAGCTCGAAGCGCGTGCCCGCCGCCTGCAGCCGCGACATCAGCGCGGTGGCGTTGCTGAAGAGCACGTTGTCATCGGCCATGCCGTGGATGAGCAGCAGGGCGTCGTCGCGGATGCCGTCGAGGTGGGTGAACACGCTGGCCGTGCGGTAGCCGTCGACGTTGGCCTTGGGCAGGCCCATGTAGCGCTCGGTGTAGTGCGTGTCGTACAGCGCCCAGTCGGCGACCGGCGCGCCGGCGATGCCGCAGGCGTAGTGCCCGGGCGCCTGGCCCAGCAGCATCAGGGTCATGTAGCCGCCGTTCGACCAGCCGTGCACGCCGATGCGCTCGCCATCGACCCAGGGCTGCGCCCGCAGCCACTCCACGCCCGCGCGCTGGTCCTCGACTTCCACGGTGCCCTGCCGGCCGTACAGCGAGCCGCCGAACGCCCGCCCGCGACGCGGCGTGCCGCGGTTGTCGAGCGAGAACACCACGTAGCCCTGCTGCGCCAGGTACTGGTTGAAGAAGGCATCGGCGCGGCCGGGCCAGGCGTCGAGCACGGTCTGCGCGGCCGGGCCGCCGTAGACGTAGGCCACGACCGGGTAGGACCGCGCGGGATCGAAGCCGGCGGGCCTGATCACGCTGTAGTGCAGGGGCGTGGTGCCGTCGGCCGCGGTGAGCGTGCCGAACTCCGTGGGCAGGTGCGCGCCCAGGTGGCCGGCGTAGGGATGGCCCGGGTCGCGGGGATCGTTCTCCACCAGCGCGGCGATGCGGCTGCCATCGGCGCGGTACAGCTCGAGCTGCGGCGGCGTGCGCGTGTTCGACCAGCTGTCGACGTAGACGCTGGCGTTGCCGGCGAAGGTGATCGCGTGCATGCCGGGCGTGGACGTGAGTTCGACGATGTCGCCGCCCTCCAGCGGGACCGAATACAGCGCGCGCTGCGTCGGCGAGCCGCGGCCCGCGGTGAAGTAGGCCAGGCCCTTCGCCTCGTCCACCGCCTCGAGCGCGTCCACCGGCCAGTCACCGCGCGTCAGCTGGCGCAGGTCGGTGCCGTCGGCGCCGGCGATGTACAGGTGCTCGAAGCCGTCGCGCTCGGACGACCACAGGAAGCGGCCGTCGGCGAGGAAGCGCAGGTTGTCGTGCAGCGGGACCCAGGTGTCCGAGGTCTCGGTCATGAGCGTGCGCTGGCGGCCGCTGGCCAGTTCGACCTCGATGAGGTCCAGGCGCTGCTGCTCGCGCGACTGGCGCTGGAACGTCAGCCGCTGCGGGTCGCGCCAGTCGACGCGGGCCAGGTAGATGTCCTGCTCCGGACCGAGGTCGATGCGCACCGGGGCTTGGTCCGGTCGGCCGGGGCGGGCGACGAGCAGTTCGACGCGGACGTTGTCGTCTCCGGCCGAGGGATAGCGCTGCTCGACCACCTCGGTGCGGTCGGGATAGACCTCGTAGCGCTTCTGCATCGGCACCGGAGACTCGTCGATGCGGGCGTAGGCGATGGCGGAATCGTCCGGGGCCCACCAGTAGCCGGTGTGGCGCGCCATTTCCTCGTCGGCGACGAACTCGGCCACACCGTTGCCGATCGCACCGCCGCCGTCGCGGGTGAGCTGCACCTCGTCGCCGCCGGCCAGGTCGACCACCCACAGGTTGCGGCCGCGGATGAAGCTGACGTAGCCGCCCTTGGGCGAGACCTTGGGATCGGTGGCGAAGCCGCCGCCGGAGGTCAGCTTGCGCACCGCGTCGCCATCCGCCTGCGACAGGTCGTACAGGTAAAGCTCGCCGCCCAGCGGGAACAGCAGGCGCTGCGAATCCGGGGCCCAGTGGTAGTCCACGATGCCCGACAGCGCGGCGATGCGCTGGCGCTCGCGCCGCGCCTTCTCCTCGTCGCTCAGCACCTCGTCGCCGGGCAGCACCACGGCCGAATCCACCAGCATCGCAGTGCTGCCGCTGGCGACGTCGTAGGCCCAGAGGTCGAGGCGGTTGCGGTCGTCCTCGCGGCCGCGCAGGAAGCTGACCTTCGATCCGTCGGGCGCCACCTTGGGCCGCAGCAGCGTCGGTCCCGACAGCGCCGCGTCGCCGGTGATCGCCTCGAGGGTGAGCGGCTTCGCGGGCGGGGCGTCGGGAGTGGCGGCGTGGGCCGTCGGGAGGGCAAGGGTCATGAGTGCGGTGGCCAGGAACAGGCGCATGTGGCGGTCCGGGGAGGCGGTCGAATGCCCCATGATGCCGCAGCCACCGCCGGTTCAGGCCGGGCGGGTGCCCTGTCCGAACAGCACGGCCTTCTGCGCGTCGCTCATCGGCTTGCCGGCGTCGGGATTCACCTGTGTCGACAGCGCATAGGCGCGCTGCGTGGCGGGGCGGGCGGCGATCGCGGCCTGCCAGCGCAACACGTCGGGGAAGGGCTGCATGTCCAGCGGCGCGCTGGCGTAGACATTGATCCAGGGATAGGCCGCCATGTCGGCGATGCCGTAGTCGTCGCCGGTGATGAAGGCGCGGCCGGCCAGGCGCTGGTCGAGCACGCCCAGCAGGCGCTCGGCCTCCTTCCTGTAGCGATCGATGGCGTAGGGGATCTTCTCGGGCGCGTAGACGTTGAAGTGGCCGTACTGGCCGGTCATCGGCCCCAGGCCGGCCATCTGCCAGAACAGCCACTCCAGCGCCTCGATGCGTCCGCGCGGGTCGGTGGGCAGGAAGCGGCCGGTCTTTTCCGCCAGGTAGAGCAGGATCGCGCCGGATTCGAACACGCTCTGCGGCGCGCCGCCGTCGGCGGGGGCATGGTCGACGATCGCGGGCATCTTGTTGTTGGGCGAGATCGCCAGGAAATCCGGCTCGAATTGCGCGCCCTTGCCGATGTCGACCGGATGGATGCGGTAGTCGAGGCCCGCTTCCTCCAGCAACAACGTGACCTTGTGGCCGTTGGGGGTGGGCCAGTAGTGGAGGTCGATCATCCGGGGACTCCGCGAAGGTGGGGCTCCAAGTCTAGGCCGGCGCCGCGCCGGCGATGGGCTGCGGCGCGCAACGCAGCGTCCGGGCAGGACGCCCGGGCGCACGGTGCAGCACGTTGGCGCAGCGGTTCCGACGCGGGTTAGGCTGCAGCCGACCCCACGGGGAATATCGACCGATGGACGTGGAACCCCAGGACAATGCGCAAGGGACGCCCGGGACTGGCGGCCGCAGCGCCGACGGCGCGGATGCGGGAGCCGCGCGCTTCCGTCGCGCCTGGTGGTTCGGCGGGACGCTGGTGCTGTGCGTGCTCCTGGCCGCCGTGGCCGTCGCCTGGAACGACCTCCGCGTGCGCCGCGACGCGGGCGCGCGCTACCTGCGGGCACTGGTGGACAGTCATGTCCGCCAGACCGGGCAGCAGATCCTCAGCATCGAGCGCGCCATGCACGGGCTGGCCGTCGGCCTCGAAACAGTGGATGGCGCCGCACCGGAAACGAGGGCTGCGTTCACGCAGGGTGCGATCGGCCGAATCGCCCTTGGCCATCGCCACCTGCTCGACCTTCGCGTGGAGGCCGAGGCCCCGGCCTTCGCCGCGACCACCGCGCTCGAACCCTACCACCTGCAATTCGGGCCGGCAGGACAGGATGCCGGGGGGCGCTGGGTCCTGCCGCTGGCCATGCCCTTCCACCTCGCCGTGGACGACGGCCAGCCAACGCAGTGGCTGCGCGCCGACCTCGACGCCGAGGCCTTCATCGAAGTGCTGCAGGAGCATGAGGTCGGGCCCGATGGCGTGTCCTCGCTGCTCGATCGGGACGGCGTGCTCATCGCGCGCTCCGACACCGGCACGCTGCATGCGGGTCTGGATGCCGGAGCGTCTCCGGTGTTCAGCGTGGGCGCCGGCCAGGACCGCGGGCTCCTGAGATCACGAAGCCGCCTGGACGGGTTGGAGCGCATGGTCGGGTACCGGCACATTGGCGACCGGCCCCTGATCGCGACCGTCGGCATGACACCCGATGCACTGTACGGTGGCTGGCGGGCGTTCGTGGCCACCCTCGCCTGCGGCATGCTGCTGCTGACCGCCGCGTGGCTTGTCGGCATGTGGTTTCTGCACCGGGCGGCCCTGCGCGAGAGAAGGATGCGACGGAGCGTGGCCGCCAGCCGGGACGCGGTGGGCCACCTGCGCGAGCACATGCGGGTCTTGCGGCGCGCGATCGAAACCTCGGACCAGGGCACGTTCATCCTGCAGGCGCCGCGCGACCAGCTGGTCTACGCGAACGCCGCATTCACCCGCCTGACCGGCGTCGATCCCGGTGCTCCGCCGTCCGCCGTGCGCGCGGCACTCAGGGCGCTGCTTGATCCCGTGGACGTCCGCCTGCTGCGTGCGGCCATGAAGCGTCGTCGCGACGTCCGCATCGAGGTCAGCGACCGACGCGCCCCCCGGGACATCCGCGACCTCGAGGTCCGGTTGGCCGCAGTGCTGGATGTCGACAGCCCCGCGGCGAGCCTCGTCGGGGTCGTCGAGGACGTCACCCTGCGCAAACGCGCTGCCGAGGAAATGGCGTTCCGTGCCAGCCACGACCTGCTGACCGGCCTGGCCAACCGCGACTTGCTGATCGGCTGCATCGACCGCGCGTTGGCCGATGCCGACGGCCGGTTCGCGGTCTGCCACCTTGACCTGGACCGCTTCCAGCTGGTCAACGACAGTCTTGGCCATGGCGTCGGCGACGAACTGCTGATCTCGGTCGCGCGCCGGCTGGAGACCGCGGCGGGCGCCGGGGCCACGCTGTCGCGGCTGGGCGGCGACGAGTTCGGCATCCTGCTTCCCCTCGGGCCGGACGCGGAGGTGCCGGCGCGCGTGGAAGCGCTGCGCCTGGCGGTGGCGGGCACGGTTGAAGTGCGCGGCGCCGCACTGCACGTGACGCCTAGCCTCGGCTACAGCTGTTTCCCGGGCGACGGCATGGACGGCACCACCCTGCTGCGCGCGGCCAGCCAGGCCGGCGCCCGGGCCAAGCGCCTGGGGCGCAACCGCAGCGTGGGCTACAGGAGCGAGTTCGACTCCCGCGCAGGCGACCGGCTGCTGCTGGTCAAGCAGCTGCATGACGCGCTCGAGCGCGAAGAGTTCGAGCTGGCCTTCCAGCTCCAGTTCGATTGCCAGGACCACCCCTGCGGGCTCGAAGCCCTGGTGCGCTGGCGGCATCCGGACCGCGGCCTGCTTGCGCCGGGGGCCTTCATGGACGTCTGCGAAGAGTCCGGGCTGGTGCTCCCGCTGGGTCGCTGGGTGCTGCGCGAGGCGATGAGCCGGTGGTGCCTGCTGGACGCGTGCAGTTGGGGAGCACTGCGGATCGGGGTGAACGTGTCGGCGCTGCAGTTCCAGGAGGGACTGGTGCAGGAGGTCGGCCAGCTGCTCGCGGAGTTCGGACTGCCGCGCGACAGGCTGGAACTGGAACTGACCGAGAGCGTGCTGCTGGAGAGCCCGGCGGACGCGCGCATGGCCATGAAGGCGCTTGGCGCTCTGGGCGTGTCGCTTGCCATCGACGACTTCGGCACCGGCTACTCGAGCATGGCCTACCTCAAGGACCTGCCGGTCCAGCGGCTGAAACTGGACCAGTCCTTCGTCCGAGACCTGGGGCGCGATCCGGAAAGCGAAGCCATCTGCGAGGCCATCCTGCGCATGGCCAAGGGCCTGGGCCTGGACGTCGTCGCCGAAGGCGTGGAAGCCCCGCACCAGCATGAATGGCTGCGCAAGCGCGGCTGCGACGCCTTCCAGGGCTATTTGCTCGCGCGCCCCCAGGACTTCGACGCCGTGCTCGAACGCCTGCGGCAGATCGCCGCGCGCTGACGCCTGGGGTGGGTGCCGGGCCTGGCGTAACATGCCGGCATGGATGTTTCCCACCTGCTCGATGGGCTGAACGACGCCCAGCGCGAAGCCGTGTCCGCGCCTCCCGGCCACTACCTGGTGCTGGCCGGCGCCGGCTCCGGCAAGACCCGCGTGCTCACCCACCGCATCGCCTGGATGAACGAGGTGTTCGGGGTGCCGGTGCACGGCATCTTCGCGGTCACCTTCACCAACAAGGCGGCGGCGGAAATGCGCCATCGCGCCGACGCGCTGCTGCGCAATGGCGCGCGCGGCCTGTGGATCGGGACGTTCCACGGGTTGGCGCACCGCCTGCTGCGCCTGCACTGGCAGGACGCGAAGCTGCCGGAGGCCTTCCAGATCCTGGATTCAGACGACCAGCTGCGGCTGGTCAAGCGCGTGGTGCAGCAGCTGGAACTCGACGAAGCGCGCTTCCCGCCGCGGCAGATCGCGTGGTGGATCAACGCCCAGAAGGACGAAGGCCGACGCCCGCCACACATCCAGGACGGCCAGGACGAGTGGGGCTCGGTGATGCTCAAGGCCTACGCGCTCTACCAGGAGCGCTGCGACCGCGCCGGTCTGGTCGACTTCGCCGAGATCCTGCTGCGCGCGCACGAGCTGCTGCGCGGCACCCCGGCGCTGCTGGCGCACTATCGCCAGCGCTTCGCGCACCTGCTGGTGGACGAATTCCAGGACACCAACGCCATCCAGTACGGCTTCATCCGCCTGCTCGCGGGTGACAGCGGCCAGGTGTTCGTGGTCGGCGATGACGACCAGGCCATTTATGGCTGGCGCGGTGCCAAGGTCGAAAACGTGCAGCGCTTCCTGCAGGACTACCCCGGCGCGCGGACCATCCGCCTGGAGCAGAACTACCGCTCCACCGCAGCCATCCTCGACGCCGCCAACGCGGTGATCGCGCACAACCCGGGGCGAATGGGCAAGAAGCTCTGGACCGACAGCGGGCAGGGTGATCCGATCGACCTGTTCGCCGCCTACAACGAGATCGACGAGGCCGAGTACATCGTCGGCCGTGTCAACGAATGGGTGCGCGACGGCGGCAGCCACGGCGATTGCGCGGTGCTTTACCGCAGCAACGCGCAGTCGCGGATCATCGAGGAAAAGCTGCTGGCCGCACAGCTGCCGTACCGCGTGTATGGCGGCGTGCGATTCTTCGAGCGCGCCGAGGTCAAGGACACCCTGGCCTACCTGCGCCTGGTCGCCAACCGCGCCGACGACGCGGCCTTCGAGCGCGCGGTCAACACGCCCACCCGCGGCATCGGTGGACGCACCTTGGACGAAGTGCGCATGCGCGCCCGCGCCGACGGCGTCTCGCTGTGGGAGGCGTCGTTGCGCTGCGCACAGGGTGGTGGCCTGGCGGGGCGCGCGCGCAATGCCCTGGCGGCCTTCCACGCGCTGGTCGACGCGATCGAAAGCGAGCTGGGCGACCTGCCGCTGAAGGACAAGATCGACCACGTTCTGCTGCGGTCCGGGCTGCGTGAGCACTATGCGCGCGAATCGAAGGGCAGCCTGGACTCGCGCGTCGACAACCTTGACGAACTGGTCTCGGTCGCTTCGCGCTTCGTGCGCGGGGAGGATGACGAGTCGGCCGCGCTGTCCGAGCTGGTCGCCTTCCTCGCCTACGCCGCGCTGGAGGCCGGCGAGGGCCAGGCCCAGGCCGGTGAGGACGGCGTACAGCTGATGACCCTGCACAGCGCCAAGGGCCTGGAGTTCCCGCTGGTGTTCCTGGCCGGGCTGGAGGAAGGCCTGTTCCCGAACGCGCGCTCGATCGAGGAAAGCGGGCGCCTGGAGGAGGAACGCCGGCTGGCCTACGTCGGCATCACCCGGGCCCGGCAGAAGCTGGTGCTCAGCCACGCCGAGACCCGGCGCCTGCACGGCCAGGACATGTACGGCATGCCCTCGCGCTTCCTGCGCGAGATCCCGCCGGCGCTGCTCAACGAGGTGCGCCCCAAGGTGCAGGTCTCGCGGCCGCGCTATGCGCCCACGCCGCGACGCGACTACGGGCACGCGGCGATGGAGGACACGCCGGGCATCGCGGTGGGCCAGGAAGTGGTGCATGCGAGCTTCGGAAACGGCGTGGTCACCGACATCGAGGGTGCCGGCGCCCATGCGCGGGTGCAGGTCAATTTCGACGGTGTCGGCAGCAAGTGGCTGGTGCTGGCCTATGCCAAGCTGCAGGCGGCCTGAGGGATCGCCGCGGGGCCGCGGCCGGGCTAGTCGCGCAGCTGGAAGCCCGGCGACTCGTTGATCCCGCCGTCGGCCTCGAGCACCGCCCAGCGCTGGCCGTCGCGGTCGAAGACCACCGGGATCGGGTCGCGGAACAGCGGCCGGCGCACGAAACGAAGCGTCCACTGGAAGTGCTCCAGCGTTTCCAGCGCCTTCAGCTGGGCCGGCGTCAGGCCCTTGCGCAGCTCGGCGGGATCCAATGCTGGCGGGCTTCGGCGCTCGCGACCGTACATGTGCGTTCCTGTGTTGCAGACACGGACCATGGTGCCGCGCGCCCTTTGGACAAGGCGTGAAAAGACCCCGCGCGCGTGTGATGCGCCGACCAAGCCACGGCATCGGTGCCTGGCATGTCGATGCGGATGCTTCCCGGGACGGAAGCCGGCTACTCCGCGACCGAACCCGGAATTTTGCCGCGCGGCAGGGTGATGCCCATCGACAGGTAGACGCTGGTCAGGGTGTCGATGCCGAAATCGGCCGGCTTGACCCACTCCGCGGGCATGTACAGCAGGCCGCCGCCGACCGGGATCGGCGCGGTCGGCACCAGCACCGTGAGGTACATGCGGCCGTTGAGTTCGATCGGCTCCGGATTCGGCAGCAGGCCGAGCACGGCCACGCCGTCGCCGCCGAAGAAGCACCACACCGGGCTCATCGCCGCGATGTCGGCCTGCTGGCGGTCGCCGATCACCGAGACGAAGCGTTCGGCCAGCGCGTACACGCTGCCGACCAGCGGGATCCGGCGCATGGTGTTGTCGAGCATGGCCTTGATCGGCGCCTTGAGCCGCGACTGCACCAGCAGGCCCAGCAGGTAGATCAGGGCGATGGTCAGCAGCGTGCCGAGCAGCCAGGCGAACACCGGATGGGCGGCAAACCAGGCGCCGAACACCGTGAACGAGCGTCCGAACAGGCTGCTCGGGCCAAGAACGCCGTTGACGATTCCCACCGCCCAGCCCAGCAGCACCAGGGTGAGCACCAGCGGCAGCACCGCCAACAGGCCGGTCAGCCAGGTGGCGACCATCGGCGGCAGGCGCCTGGCGGCGTCGGCCGGGCCCGGTTCCTGCCCCTGGCCGTGGTGTGGCGGGGTGATCAGTTCCACTCGAACAGCTTGAAGTACACCGGCGACACGCCGTCGCGCTCGCTGTCGACGACGCCGTCGCCATTGCGGTCGAAAAGGTAGTACGGCGCGCCGCGCGAGGGCACGACCTTGAGCGCGCGCAGGCGGCCGTCGACGCGGTACTCGGTGACCGTGTCGCCGTTGGCCTCGATGCGGGTGGCTTCCACCGCATCGGCCGGGATTTCATCGGCGGGCATGCCGTTCGTGGCGCAGGCGCCGAGCAGGAGGGCTGCGGCGAGCACGGTGGCGAATGCGGCGGCGGAATGGTTCATGGCGATCTCTCCCGGGACTGGCCACGATTATGCGCCAGCGACGCGGCCGAAGCCGGGGACCACGTAGAATCCGCGGCATGACGCGACTCGTGCTGATCGATGGATCCTCCTATCTGTATCGCGCTTTCCACGCGCTGCCGCCGCTGACCAACGCCGAAGGCGAGCCCACCGGCGCGCTGTTCGGCGTGGTCAACATGCTGCGGGCGACGCTGAAGGAGCAGCCCGACTACCTCGCCTTCGTGGTCGACGCGCCCGGCAAGACCTTCCGCGACGACATCTACCCGCAGTACAAGGCCAACCGGCCGCCGATGCCCGACGACCTGCGCACGCAGGTGCAGCCGATGTGCGACGTGGTCGAGGCGCTGGGCATCCCGATCCTGCGCGTGGGCGGGGTCGAGGCCGACGACGTCATCGGCACCCTGGCACTGGCGGCGGTAGGCCAGGGCATGGACGTCACCATCTCCACCGGCGACAAGGACTTCGCCCAGCTGGTGCGCCCGGGCGTGGCGCTGGTGAACACCATGAGCGGCACCCGCACCGACTCCGAGGAAGCGGTATTCGCGAAGTTCGGCGTGCGGCCGGACCAGATCATCGACCTGCTGGCGCTGATGGGCGACAGCGTCGACAACATCCCCGGGGTCGAGAAATGCGGTCCGAAGACCGCGGCGAAGTGGCTGGCGGCCTACGACAGCCTCGACGGCGTGATCGCCTCGGCCGGGGAGATCAAGGGCAAGGTCGGCGACAACCTGCGCGCCGCGCTCGACCGGCTGCCGCTGAGCCGCACGCTCGCGACCATCCGCACCGATGTCGAGCTCGAGGTCGGACCGGCGGACCTGGCCCTGCGCACGCCAGAAACCGAGACCCTGCGCACGCTGTACCAGCGCTACGGCTTCGTGCAGGCCCTGAAGGACCTCGATGGCGGAAGTGCCAGCGGCGTGGTCCCGGCGCGCGCCGCGATGCCGCGCGCGGGCAGCGGCTTCGTCGCCCCCGCGCCGACGGTGGGCGATGCCGTGCTGGACCCGGCGCTGGCCGCGCCTGGAAGCCATGACCTGATCCTGGACGTCGAATCGCTCGAGGCCTGGATCACGCGCCTGCGCGACGCGGGCCTGTTCGCGCTCGACACCGAGACCGATTCGCTCGACGCGCTGCGTGCCAACCTGGTGGGCATGAGCTTCAGCTGCGAGCCCGGCCAGGCCGCCTACCTGCCGCTGGCGCACGACTATCCCGGCGTGCCGGCGCAGCTCGACCGTGGCCAGGCGCTGGACATGCTCAGGCCGCTGTTGGAAGACGCCGCGGTGCGCAAGGTCGGGCAGAACGGCAAATACGACCTGCACGTGCTGCGCCGCCACGGCATCGACGTGGCCGGCTACGCCGAAGACACGCTGCTGGAGAGCTTCGTGCTCGACGCCGGCCGCGCGCGCCACGACATGGATTCGATGGCCCGCCGCGAACTCGGCTACCAGACCATCGCCTACGCCGACGTGGCCGGGAAGGGCGCCAAGCAGATCCCGTTCTCGCAGGTCGCGCTCGACGACGCCACCGCCTATGCCGCCGAGGACGCCGACATCACCCTGCGCCTGCACCGCGTGCTGTCGGCGCGGCTGGCTTCCGAACCCTCGCTGGCCGCCGTGTACCGCGACATCGAGATGCCGCTGGTCCCGGTGCTGGCGCGCATCGAAGCCAACGGCGTGCTGCTCGACGCCGACGGGCTGCGCGCCCAGGGCGCGGGGCTGGGCCGGCGCATGCTGGACCTTCAGCAGCGCGCCACCGGGCTTGCCGGGCGCACGTTCAACCTGGATTCGCCCAAGCAGGTCTGCGCGCTGCTCTACGACGAGCTGAAGCTGCCGACCTTGGTGAAGACGCCGAAAGGCCAGCCCTCGGCCAACGAGGAGGCGCTGGAGGCCATCGCCGACCTGCACGAGCTGCCGCGGGTGATCCTGGACTACCGCAGCCTGGCCAAGCTGCGCGGCACCTACACCGACAAGCTGCCGGAGATGGTCAACCCGGATACCGGCCGCCTGCACACCAGCTACCAGCAGGCCGGGGCCGCCACCGGCCGCCTGGCGTCGAGCGATCCCAACCTGCAGAACATCCCGATCCGCACCGAGGATGGCCGCCGCATCCGCACCGCCTTCGTGGCGCCGCCGGGGCGGAAGATCGTGGCCTGCGACTACTCGCAGATCGAGCTGCGGATCATGGCGCACCTGTCCGGCGACGCCGGGCTCGTGGCCGCGTTCGAGGCCGGCGCCGACATCCACCGCGCCACCGCGGCCGAGGTCTTCGGCCGCAGGATCGATGAGGTCAGCGGCGACGAGCGCCGCGCCGCCAAGGCGATCAACTTCGGCCTGATGTACGGCATGGGCGCGTTCGGCCTGGCGCGCAATCTCGGCATCGGCCGCGCCGAGGCGCAGGATTACATCGCGCTGTACTTCTCGCGCTATCCCGGCGTGCGCGACTTCATGGAGCGCACCCGCGTGCAGGCGCGCGAACAGGGCTACGTCGAAACCGTCTTCGGCCGCCGCCTGTACCTGGAATACATCAGCCGCGGCACCCAGCCGCAGCGCGCCGGCGCCGAGCGCGCCGCGATCAACGCGCCGATGCAGGGCACCGCGGCGGACATCATCAAGCGCGCGATGGTGTCGGTGGACGCCTGGCTCGCACCACACGGCGACCGCGCGCGGATGATCCTGCAGGTGCACGACGAACTGGTGTTCGAATCCGACGCCGGTTTCGTCGACACCCTGCTTTCAGAGGTGGTCGCGCGCATGACCGGAGCGGCCAGCCTGAGGGTGCCGCTGGTGGTCGACAGCGGGGTGGGCGACAACTGGGAACAGGCGCATTGACGCATTCAGGAACTCGCCGGGCCGGCCCTTGTCGGCGTAGCCGCGGAAGCCCGAATTGCGCGCGCGCAGGACTCCGGTAAACGCCCGCTGAATCCAACAAAAACTTAACCCTTATCTTCACGAACCATCCATGTGCGGGATGGTCATATAGCCCGTGACAGATGCAAGGTCTGTCGCAGATCACCTCCCCTCCCCTGGAGTTGATCGACCGGAACGGCGGCTTCTCCCCAAGCCCCGTTCTCCAGCCCCGCCGGCCCCCCCTGCCTGCGGGGCTTTTTATTGTCTGCGCGAACTGTCTGTGGGAGCGGCCATGGCCGCGATTGCCTGGGTTAGCCTGTTCCGATCCATTGCATGCCGGAAGGGCGGACATGAGCGCGAACGAGCATCTGGCCCTGATCGCCGACATCGGCGGCACCAACGCGCGCTTCGCCCTATGCGACCCGGCGGCACCGGTGCCGCAGCTGCTGCATCGGCTGCGGCTGCGCAACGCCGAGTTCGCCAGCCTGCAGCACGCCGCCGAGCATTACCTGGCGCAGGTGGGCGCACGACCCCGGCGCGCGGCGATCGCGCTCGCCTGTCCGGTCGACGGCGACGAGATGCGCCTGACCAACCGCGCCTGGTCGTTCAACCGGCACGAGCTGCGCGAGTCGCTCGGGCTGGAGGAGCTGCGCCTGGTCAACGATTTCGGCGCCATCGCACGCGCCGTACCCGTGCTGGCTGCGGACCAGCGCGCGCTCCTGCACGGGCAGCCCGAGCAGCCCCTGCGCGGCCCGGTCAGCGTGATCGGCCCCGGCACCGGCTTTGGCGTCGGCCTGCTGGTGGGCAGCGCCGGCGAGGGCTGGCAGGTGGTGGAGACCGAGGGCGGGCACGTGGGCTTCGCGCCGCTGGGCGAGGAGGAGCGCGCGCTTGCCGACTGGGCGAATGCAAGCCACGGCCGCGCGTCATGGGAGCGGCTGCTGTCCGGCAGCGGCCTGGCCGCGATCGATGCCGTGCTGCGCGAACGCGCGGGTGGCGCGGCCTGGCCGCCGCGGGAGCCTGCCGAGGTGCTGGCCGCCGCCCTGGACGGTCATGACGTGGTGGCGCGGCGCGCGCTGGCGCGCTTCTGCGCGATCCTGGGCAGCGTTGCCGGTGACATCGCGCTGGTGCACGGCGCACGCACGGTGGTGATCGCCGGCGGCATCGTGCCGCGGTTCCTGCCGTTCCTGCGCGCCAGCGCGTTCCGCGAGCGCTTCCTGGCCAAGGGCCGCTTTGCCGCCTGGCTCGAGCCGGTGGTCATCCAGGCCGTCATCCACCCCGACCCCGGCCTGCTTGGTGCGGCCATGGCGCTGCGTGAGCCGTTGCCGGCGCGTGCCGGGCCGCGCAGCACGTAAGCGCTTGACCTTGCAGCGATGGCAAGCTGCATGCTTCCGGCAAACCCGTCAGGACAGCCATCGATGGTCCAGTCAAACGTCCGCCCCCATCGCCATCTCCACGACCAGGACGATGACGGCCACGGCCACGGCCACGGCCATGCGGTAACGCAGGGCAACGAGCGTCGCATCGGCTTCGTCCTGGTCCTCACCTTTGGCTACGCGATCATCCAGGCCGTGGGCGGGTGGCTGTCGGGCTCGCTGGCGCTGATCGCCGATTCCGGCCACATGGTCTCCGACGCTGCGGCGCTGCTGCTGGCGCTGGTTGCCTATCGGCTTGCGCGGCGCCCGGCGGACGGCACCCGGACCTATGGCTTCCACCGCGTGCGCGTGCTGGCGGCGCTGGCCAACGGCGCCGCCCTGCTGCTGCTCGTGGCCTGGATCACCTGGGAGGCGATCCAGCGCTTCCAGTCCCCCACCGTGGTGATGGCGCTGCCGATGCTGGTCGTGGCCGTCGTCGGCCTGTTCGTCAACATCGCCGGGGCCTGGATCCTCTGGTCCGGCAATCGCGGCGACAGCAACCTGCGTGGTGCCCTGCTGCACGTCATCGGCGACCTGCTGGGTTCGGTGGGTGCGATCGCGGCGGCGGTGGGCATCATGCTGACCGGCTGGTCCGTGCTCGACCCGATCCTGTCGGTGCTGGTGGCACTGCTGGTCGTACGCTCGGCGTGGCGGCTGGTGTCCGATTCCATCCGGGTGCTCATCCAGGCCGTGCCGCAGGGCGTCGATGCGCGCGAGGCGGAGCGCGGGCTCGCCGCGCTGCCGCAGGTCGCCGAGGCCGGGCACTTCCATGCCTGGACGCTGACCGACGAATCCAGCGTGGCGACCGTGCACGTCAGCCCGGCCGAAGGCGTCGATCCGCTGTCACTGCCGGCGCTGGTGGCCGGATGGTTGCACGAGCGCTACGCGATCGACCATGTCACGGTGCAGGTGGACCCGGCGGGGCGCCTGGATCGCGAGCACCGCTGAGCTGGAAGACCGCGCCGGCTCCGGCGTCACGTTCGCGCGTCGCCCATCACCGACTGCGGTGCCTTCACGCAGGGGCGGACAGATTGAGGTTTTCATGAAGGAGTCCGCGCCATGTCCGGCCTGTTCGAACTTTCGATGCCGTGGTGGGAATTCGTTCTCCGCGCTGTAATTGTTTATTTCATCCTGCTGCTGATGCTGCGCGTCTCGGGCAAGCGCACCGTGGGCCAGTTCACTCCGTTCGACCTGCTGGTCGTGATCCTCCTCGGTACGGCGGTGCAGAATTCGCTGATCGGCGAAGACGTCTCGCTGCTGGGCGGCCTGATCCTTGCCGTCACGCTGATCGGTTGCAACTGGCTGGTCGGGTTCGTCACTGCGCGCAGCGAGCGTCTCGACAGGCTGATCGAAGGCAGCCCGGTGTTGCTGGCACGCGACGGCGAACTGTTCACCCGGGTACTGCGTGCCGAGGGCCTGAGCCGGCCGGATATCGACGAAGCCCTGCGTGACAACGGCCTGTCCGACATCGCCGACGCCGTATTGGTCACCCTGGAAGTTGACGGAACGATCACGGTGGTGCCGCGTGGTTCAAAAAGCTGAAACCCTTGCCACGGATCTACAGAAAAGCTCCTACGCCCCGCCCAGCTCCAGCAACCAGTCCCGTGGTCGCAGGTAGTCGTCAAGCCGCGCTTCGGGGCTGCCGGGCTCCGGCTGGTAGCCGTATTCCCAGCGGGCCAGCGGCGGAAGGCTCATCAGGATCGATTCGCTGCGGCCGCCCGACTGCAGGCCGAAGTGGGTGCCGCGGTCCCAGACCAGGTTGAACTCGACGTAGCGGCCGCGGCGGTAGAGCTGGAACTCGCGCTCGCGCTCGTCGTACTGCATGGCGCGGCGACGCTCGACGATCGGCAGCCAGGCGTCGAGGAAGCCGTCGCCGACCGCGCGCATATAGGCGAAGTCGCGTTGGAAGTCGTCGGCGAGGTCGTCGAAGAACAGGCCGCCCACGCCGCGCGTTTCATCGCGGTGCTTGAGGAAAAAGTAGTCGTCGCACCACTTCTTGTGCGCGTCGTAGCGCGCCTGGCCGCCGAAGGGTTCGCACAGCGCGCGCGCGGTGCGGTGCCAGTGCAGTACGTCTTCGTCGAAGGGATAGAAGGGCGTGAGGTCGAAGCCGCCACCGAACCAGGAGGCCACGGTTTCGCCGTCGCGCTCGGCGCGGAAATGGCGGACGTTGGCGTGGGTGGTGGGCAGATAGGGATTGCGCGGATGGAACACCAGCGACACACCCACCGCGCGCCAGGAGGCGCCGGTGAGCTCGGGCCGGTTGGCGGTGGCCGAAGGCGGCAGGCGGGTGCCGGAGACATCGGAGAAGCCGATCCCGGCCTGCTCGAATACCGCGCCGTCGCGCATGATCCGGGTGCGTCCGCCGCCCGACAGTCCGCCGTCGGCACTGTCGTCGGGTCGCGTCCAGGCGTCCTCGTGGAAGCGCGCGGCGCCGTCGGCGCCCTCCATGGCCGCGCAGATGCGGTCCTGCAGGCCGGTCAGGTAATCGCGGACCGAATTGAAGTCGTTCATGCCGGACATTGTAATGGCCGGGGCAGCGATGCCGGTCTGGCGTCACCGCCGCCCGCCTTCACCCTGTGGGAGCGGTATAGCCGCGACCCTGCGCAGCGTGGTGTTCCGATCGCGGCTATAGCCGCTCCCACAGTTCCACCTGCTGTTCTCAGGGCGCTTTCAGCGCGCGCTCGAACAGCTCGTAAATCCGGCGGTACTCGTCGTACCAGGAGTCCGGATGCACGAAGCCGTGGCGTTCCATCGGATAGCTCGCCAGCTCCCACTTGTCCTTGCGCAGCTCGATCAGGCGCTGGGCCAGCATCACCGAGTCCCTGTAGAACACGTTGTCGTCGATCATGCCGTGCGCGATCAGCAGGTGCCCCTGCAGGCCCTCGGCGTATTCCATCGGCGAGGACTTCGCATACGCCTCGGGATCGAGCTCGGGCGTGTTGAGGATGTTGGCGGTATAGCCGTGGTTGTACTGCGACCAGTCGGTCACCGGACGCAGGGCGGCGCCGGCGTGGAACTTCTCCGGCTCGCGGAACATGGCCATGAAAGTCATGAAGCCGCCGTAGCTGCCGCCGTAGATGCCGACGCGGTCGCGGTCGCCCTGGCGGTTCTGGACGATCCAGTCGATGCCGTCGAGGTAGTCCTCGAGCTCCGGCTGCCCCATCTGCCGGTAGATCGCGGTCCGCCAGTCGCGGCCGTAGCCTTCGGAGGCGCGGAAGTCGAGGTCCAGCACGATGTAACCCTGCTGCACCAGCAGGTTGTGGAACATCTGCTCGCGGAAATAGTTCGGGTAGCGGTCGCTGACGTTCTGCAGGTAGCCGGCGCCGTGCACGAACAGCACGATCGGGTATTCGCGGCCGGGCTCCATGGTGGCCGGGCCGTAATATTTCCCCCAGACGGTGCCGGCGCCGTGCTTGGAGGGCACCTGCACGGTTTCGGGCTGGATCCACTCGCGGGCCTTGAACTCCGCGGTGCGGGTGTCGGTGAGCTGGCGCGCGCTGCCGCCGGCGGCGTCGACCACCGACAGCTGCGGCGGCAGGTAGCTGGTGGAATGGCGCACCAGCACGCGGCTGCCGTCGTGCGAGGGCACGAAGTCCTCGACGCCGTTGAACGCGGTCACTTCGCGAACTTCACCGCCGCCGCTCCCGACGTGGCAGACCTCGTAGTCGCCGGGCCGCGCGCGGTTGCACAGGAACCAGAAGCCCTGGCCATCGGCGGCAAGCACCGGCATCGAGGCCTCCCAGCGGCCGGACGTCAGGGCGCGCGCGCGGCCGCCGGATGACAGGTACAGGTGCGACCAGCCCGACTCCTCGGACAGGAACCACAGCGTGCGGGCATCGGGCATCCAGCCGAATTCGTTGAAGCCCCAGTTGATCCAGGCCTCGTCGGTGAGGCGGTGCACGGGCTGCAGCGTCGCCGCAGACAGATCGACGGTCGCCAGCCAGCGGTCCTTGTTGTCGACCGAATGCAGCATCAGCGCCAGGCCGCGGCCGTCGTCGCTCCAGCGCGCACCGCCGGAGACGTCGCCGCCCCAGCCTTCGATGCGCACGGCGCGGTTGCCCTTCAGCGCGTCCTTGCCGGCGGCCTTGCGCAGGCCCGCCAGCGGGTCGGTGGTGATGCCCGGCAGCGCGTCGGTCTTCAGCTCGCGCACCTCGCCGTCGGCCACCGACACCAGCCAGAACGACTGCGGCGCCGGGTCGTTGCGGCCCACGCGGGTGCGCACGTCCTCGAACTCTTCGTAGCCGGATTCGGTGACGTACTTCGGCATCTTGCCGTCCTGGCCGGCCTCGGCGCCCTTGGCCTGGGTGACGGCGAACAGCCAGCGGCCGTCGGGCGACAGCGCGCTGCCCTGGATCTCGACGTCCTTGCCCAGGTAGGCGGCGGCCGGCGTGCGGGACGGGTCGGCGCTGCGCCAGGCCTCGGCCTGGGTGCGCATTTCTTCGCGGCGCTCGCGCTCGATGCGCAGGGTCTCGATGTAGCGCAGCTGGCGTTCGCGCAGCGCGTCGGGCCTGGGCGCAGTGCCGGGCGCGTCCTCCGCCTTCAGGCTCGCGGCCTGGCCGACGCCACCGGCGGTGGTCCAGCGGAACCAGTCGTTGCCGCTGCGCCAGGACAGGGAGCCGTCGCGACCCCACTGCAGCTGGGATTCGCCGCTTTCGGTGCGGGTCAGCTGGGTCAGCGCGCCGCCGCGCAGGTCGCGCACGAAGACGTCGCCGTTGCGCAGGAAGGCCATCCGCGCGCGGGTGGCGTCATAGATCGGGTCGGCGGCGTCGATGCCGGCGCGGGCGCCCCCGTCGACCAGGTTCGCCGCGCCGCCGGTGACCGGCTGCGCGAAGGTGTCGCGCACGTTGCTGCCCTTGCGCTTGGCCACGTAGTACGCGGTGTCGCCGTCCCAGGACCACCACGCCCGCTCCACCGGCGGACCAATCCAGTCGGGGTCGGCCATGACCTGGTGCAGGTCGAGCGCCTGCGCGGGCTGGGCCGAGACCGTGGATGCCGGCGCGATGGCCAGCAGCAGCGAAAGCGGCAGGAGTGCAAGAGAGGAGCGGTGGCGCATGGTGCGGTAATCCCCGGGAACAGTCGACGCGCCAGCGTATCAGCCGCGCGCGCCGCGGCTCTGGGCCGGTGGTCATGGCTGGCCGCGGCGCGCCATCGCGTGCGCGTCGGTAAAAGCGGTGCTTCTCCCGATTGAGGGGCTTTCGGTTGATTGTTCCGGTGATTGTTCCGGGAGGTTGCGCGCTGCCCGAGGGGGGATGCCCAGCCGGAATATGCGCATCCTGCTCCCAGTTCCGGCCGCCGGCCATCCATGGCCGGCTCTGGGCATCCCCCCTGCCTCCACGGCGGGCCCGGACCTTTTGCGCGGTGGTGGACGGAGGCAGCGTCGACGCAGATGTCGCAACCGGGCGGTCGTCACCGGATCAAGCGGCACAGCTACGCCAGGGCGACCCCTACGATCGCGAGCGTGCGCCCGCTCTTGATCTCCATCCCGAAAGCCAAGAAACTCCACGGCCCGTTCCGTGCACAGGGGGTGTGCGGAGAGCCGGCCATGGATGGCCGGCGCCCGGCCGCTGGGAGCAGGATGCGGAGACGGCCGGCGCAGCACACCCCCTGTGTGCGGGACGGGCAGCGCGGACCACAACGGAGAAATGCACGGGACGGTCAGCGCGCACCACAACGGAGAAATGCGCGGGACGATCAGCGCGCACCACAACGGAGGAATGCGCGGGACGCGCAGCGCGGACCAGGACGGAGCAGCTTTCGGCGCAACAACGCCCCAACTGTCACGGCAACGCGCGAAGCCTCGACAAGAACCAGCCACTCCGCCGGCCCGGCCGAACGTCTTTCCCTCAATCGGGAGAAGAGCCGTAAAGCCATCTTGCGCAGGGCGAATTCACGCCCTCTGGACACGGCAGGCACCGCCGGAGCGCAGAATGCAGGGGCGCGGCGCCCGGTCCCGCCGCGGAGAACGGCGTGGACGCCCTGCTGCTGTCGCGGATCCAGTTCGGCTTCGTGATCACCTTCCACATCCTGTTCCCGGCCTTCACCATCGGCCTGGCGCACTGGCTGGCCTTCCTGGAGTGGCGCTGGCTGCGCACCCGCGACACCATGTGGCGCGACCTCTATTTCTTCTGGCTCAGGATCTTCGCGATTTCCTTCGGCATGGGCGTCGTGTCGGGGATCGTGATGAGCTTCCAGTTCGGCACCAACTGGGCAATGCTCAGCGAGCGCGCCGGCGCCATCCTTGGCCCGCTGCTGGCCTACGAAGTGCTGACCGCGTTCTTCCTCGAGGCCAGCTTCCTCGGCGTGATGCTGTTCGGCTGGAAGCGGGTGTCGCCGAAGCTGCACTTCTTCTCGACCTGCATGGTCGCGCTGGGCACGCTGTTCTCGACGTTCTGGATCCTGGCCGCCAACAGCTGGATGCAGACGCCGCAGGGGCACGAGATCGTCGACGGCATGTTCCACCCGGTGGACTGGTGGGCGATCATTTTCAATCCCTCGTTCCCCTACCGGCTGGCGCACATGGTGCTGGCCGCGTTCATCACCACCTGCATGGTGATCGGTGGGGTCAGCGCCTGGCACCTGCGCCGCGGCGTCCACGTCGAAGCGGGGCGCAGGTCGCTGAAGCTCGCGGTCGCATTCGCCGCGATCGCGCTGCCGCTGCAGGTACTGGTGGGTGACCTGCACGGGCTCAACGTCGGCGAACACCAGCCGGTGAAACTGGCGGCGATGGAAGGCCACTGGGAACATGGCGAACCCGGGGCCGGCGTGCCGCTGGTGCTGTTCGCGTGGCCGGACGCCGCCGCCGAGCGCAACCGCTACGAAGTCGCGGTCCCGCGCCTGGGCAGCCTGCTCCTGACCCACAGCTGGGACGGCGAGATCGAGCCCCTGGCCGCGGTCCCGGCCAGCGAGCGCCCGCCGGTGGCGCCGGTGTTCTGGGGCTTCCGGATCATGGTCGGGCTGGGGGTCGCGATGCTGCTGCTGGCGCTGTCTTCGGCCTGGGCCTGGTGGCGCGGATGGCTGTTCGAGTCGCGCTGGCTGCTCAACGGCTGGCGGCTGCTGAGTCCGGCGGGTTTCATCGCGCTGCTGGCGGGCTGGTACGTGGTCGAGATCGGGCGCCAGCCCTGGGTGGTCTACGGCCTGCTGCGCACCAGCGAGGCGCTGAGCCCCAACATCACCGCGGCCGCGGTGCTGTCATCGCTGATCACCTACGCCGTGGCCTACGCGGTGATTTTCGGCGCCGGCATCTGGTACCTGCTCGGCCTGGTGCGCAAGGGCCCGCAGCCGTTCGAGGACGCGCCCGACACCGAGGGCGGCGACAGGACCCCCGCACGCCCGCTGTCGGTGGGTGACCGCGACGATGCGCGCACGGAGGGCACGTGATGGACACCGCGACCTGGCTGCCGGTGGCCTGGTACTTCGTGATCGGCTTTGGCGTGCTGATGTACGTGCTGCTGGACGGCTTCGTGCTGGGCCTGGGCATCCTCGCGCCCTTCGCCGAGGACGGCGACCAGCTCGACAACATGATGAACACCGCCGCGCCGATCTGGGACGGCAACGAGACCTGGCTGGTGCTCGGCGGCACGGGGCTTCTGGCCGCGTTCCCGAAGGCGTACGCGATCCTGCTGTCGGCGCTCTACCTGCCGGTGCTGATGATGCTGATCGCGCTGATCTTCCGCGGCGTGGCCTTCGAGTTCCGCTTCAAGGCGCGGCGCGCCAGGCGCTTCTGGGGCGCTGCGTTCGCGGTGGGTTCGATGGTGGCGGCGTTCGCGCAGGGGCTGATCCTCGGCGCGCTGGTCGAGGGCATGCCGCTGGAAGAGGGCAAGTACCTCGGCGGCGCATTCGACTGGTTCAGCCCGTTCTCGATGCTGACCGGCGCAGCGGTGCTGTTCGGCTATGCGCTGCTCGGTGCCTGCTGGCTGATCCTGAAGACCGAAGGCCCCTTGCAGCGGGTGGCGCGCAACCTCACCCGGCCGCTGGTGCTGGTGGTGGTGGTGTTCATGGGCCTGGTCAGCGCCTGGCTGCCCTTCCTGGATTCCCAGGTCATGGCGCGCTGGTTCGAGGGCGGGAACTTCTGGTGGCTGGCGCCGGTGCCGCTGCTGGCGCTGGCGAACGCGTTCCTGCTGTGGCGTGCGGTGATGCGGGAGGGGCGCGACGTGGCGCCGTTCCTGCTTACGCTGGCGTTCTTCGTGCTCGGCTTCATCGGCCTGGTGATCGGCATCTGGCCGAACATCATCCCGCCCTCGCTGAGCATCTGGGAGGCGTCCTCGCCGCCGTCTTCGCAGACCTTCACCCTGGTCGGGCTGGTCGTGCTGCTGCCGATCATCCTCGGCTACACGGCGTGGTCGTATTCGGTGTTTCGCGGCAAGGTCCAAGCGGACGCGGGCTACCACTGAAGATTCCCGCCGCCCCGCGCACGCCGGTGCAGGGCGGCGTGGCGCGCTTGCTTTATGCTTCCCTGTGCACGCGTGCGCCCACACGCCGGACCAGCAGATGCAAGCCTTCGTCTACAAGAGCCTGAAAAAGGCCGATACCTACGTCTACCTCGCCGGCCGCGACGACTTCGGCCGCATCGCCGCTCCGCTCCGCACCGAGCTCGGCGAGCTGCGCTTCGTGCTCGAAGTCGCGCTCGATCCCGGCCGCCGGCTGGCGCGGGAAGATGCCGACGTGGTGCGCGCCAACCTGGTGGCCCGCGGCTTCCACCTGCAGATGCCGCCGCGCGCCGACGTCGATCCGCTGACCGACGACTGGGGCACCGATGCCTGAGCCTGCGCCCCTGAAGCACGGGCTGCTGCTTGCCGCCGGAGCGGGGTTCGCGCTGCTCGCCGGCGTGCCCGAAGCCTCCGTTGCCGCCGCCGCCGCGTGGCTGGCGCAGCCGGTTCTGGCGCTGGGCCTGCGCGGCTTTCGTGGTGGCGGCCTGCCGGCCGGTGCCGGGCTTCGCCGCGACCTGCTGGCGCTGGCCCTGCTGTGGGCGCTGGCCATGGCAAGCACGGCGCTGCTCGTGGGCTGGCCGCTCTCGGCCCTGCTTGCAAGCGGCGGCGCATCGCTGGGAGCCGCGGTTGCCCTCAGCGCGACCGCGGGCCTGGGCGTGATCGCGCTGTGGCGGCTGTGGCCGCTGTGGCACCTGGTCGAATGCGAAGGGGGCCGCGGGCTTGCGGGCCACTGGCATGCCCTGGATGGACACGATGGTTCCAGCTGGCGCGGCCTCGGCGCCGCGTTGGCGATCGCTGCGGTGCTGGCGCTGGCGCTGGCCCTCGCCTGGCCGGGGCTGGTGGCCGGTGGCCTGCGCTGGGCGCTGGCTGCCCTGGCCGCGCTGGCCTGGCCGCTGCTGCACCTGGCCCTGGTGCGCACGCCGCTGCCCGTAGCCGAGCTTGAAGTGCTCGAGATGCCGGAGCCGAGAAATACCCCGGAGGTCGACGACGCCGATGCCGATCCCGCCGTCGCCCTCTACGCTGCCGCCCGCAGCGGCCGCGTCGAGCGCGCGCTGGCCCTGCTTGGCGAGGGCGCCGATCCGCGGGCGCTGCCCGACCCGGACGGCCGCGACCAGCGGGCGCTGCCGGTGCTTGCAGCGGTGCTGCCCGACCTGCGCCTGCTGCGCGCCCTGATCACGGGCGGCGTCGACCTCAACCACGCCCACGCCGGGCTGACGCCGCTGCTGGCGGCCACCCGCGACAGCTGGCACGGTCGCCCCGAGGCGGTCATGACCCTGCTGGCTAACGGCGCCGATCCACGCGCCGCCGACCGCGATGGCAATACGCCGCTGCACCACGCCGCGCGCAGTTCCGATCCGGGCGTCGCCGCCCTGCTGCATGACGCCGCCGCCGAGGTCGACGCGCACAACCTCGAAGGGGTCACGCCGCTCGGGATCGCCTGCGGCTGCGGCAACTGGCGAATCGCGCGCTTCCTGCTGGAGCGGGGCGCGCGCACGGAACCCGAAGGCGGGTCGCCGCCGCTGCTGGCCGCGGCCGGCGGCGAGGACGACGACGTCGCGGGCGTCGCGCTGCTGCTCAAGCACAAGGCGAAGCTGGATGCCCGCGATGCGCAGGGTCGCAGCGCCCTGCACGAAGCGGCGCTTGCCGGCCATGTCGAAACCATGGCTGCGCTGATCGAAGCCCGTGCCGACGCCGATGCCCGCGACCGGCAGGGCCGGAGCCCGCTGCACGAGGCCGCTGTGGGCGGACACACCGCCGCGCTGGACCTGTTCGCCGGCCGCGCCGACCTGCATGCGGTCGATGGCGAGGGTCGCAACGCCCTGCACCTGGCCTGCCTGGGCGGGCGCGGCACCGCGGCGCTGGCCTCGCGCCTGCTGGAGCTCGGGGTCGACGCCGGGCTCGCCGATGCCACCGGCAAGCGTCCGGTCGACCACGCCGCCGCCGGCGGCCGCTGGGCCATGGTGGCCGCGCTCGACCCCGAGCACCCGCTGCCGGCCAGCGTGCGCGGCGACGACAGCGAACTGCCGGCCGACCGCGCGCCGCTGGAGGTGCTGCGCGAACAGCTGGGCGAAGGACGCTTCGAAGGCCTCGAGCCGCTGGCCCAGCTGCTGTCCCCGGCCGAACTCGGCGGCCTGCTGGTGGACGGCGACGCCGTGCCGGCGCCGGCGCGGATCGACTGGCTGCTGCTCAACGGCGCCGATCCCGACGCCCGCAACGAGCCTGGCGACACCGCGCTGATGCAGCTGCTCGGGCGGGGGACCAGGGCCCTTGCCGCCACCCAGGCCCTGCTACGTGGCGGCGCGTCGCCGGCTGGTGCCGGTGGCCTCGCGCGCTTCCTCGAAGCCTGCGTGCGCGAGGACCAGGCCGGGCGCGGCCTGGAGCAGTTCGCGCTTGAGCTCATCGAGCGCGGCGCCGACCTGTTCGCGCCTTCGCCATGCGGCGAGCCCGCGGCGGCGCTGGCCGTGCGCCTGGGCTGGATGCGCCTGCTCGAGCGCCTGGTCGCCGACGGCGTCGACCTCGACCACCGCGACGGCCATGGCATGACCGCCCTGCACCTGGCGGCAGCCCTCGCCCGCGAACCCGCGCTCAAGCTGCTGGTCCAGGGCGGCGCATCGCCGGACGTGCGCGCCGCGGATGGCCAGACCCCGCTCGGCGTGGCGCTTTCAGCGGGACGCCGCGACCTTGCCGACTGGCTCGACTGGCGCGGCTGGGCGCTGCCCCGGCGCCCGCTGCAGGCCAGCGACCTGCCGGCCGCGGCCATGGTCGGCGACCGCGACGCCGTGCGCCGCCTGCTCGAGCTCGGCTTTCCGATCGATGCCGCCGACGACAAGGGCTGCACCGCGCTGCTGCGCGCCGCCGGTGGCGGACACGCCGGGACCCTTGAGCTGCTGCTCGAACGCGGGGCCGACCCCCAGCGCGCCGCGCACACCGGCGCCACGCCGCTCTCGGCCGCGGTCAGCATGCGCCACGTCGCGATCGTCGACCGCCTGCTCGTGGCCAGGGCCGCGCTGGAACATCGCCTGCCCGGCGACGTGACCGTGCTGATGCTGGCCGCGGCGCTCGGCATGCCCGATGTCTGCGCGCGCCTGCTCACCGCCGGCGCCAACATCCAGGCCGCCGACGCACAGGGCCTGACGCCGCTGCACTGCGCCGCGCTCTACGGCTTCACCGCGCGCGACCGCCCGCGCCTGCTCGCCCTGTTCGACACCCTGCTGCTGGCCGGCGCAGAGCCCGACGCCATCGCCGCCGGCGGGGTCACTCCGCTGCTGCTGCTGCTCGGCGCGCGCGCCGAACCCGGCACCGCCTGCGACGAGGACGTGGTGCTGTCGGCCGTCGACCGCCTGCTCGACGAGGACACCCGCCTGGATGCGCAGGACCCGCGCGGCTTCGGTCCGCTGCACCTGGCCGCGCTGCACGGCCTGCTGCGCCTGGCCCGCCACCTGCTGCGCGCCGGCTGCGATCCCGACCTGCGCGACGCCCTCAACCGGACCCCGCGCGAGGTCGCGGTGATGCGTGGCTTCATCGATGTCGCCGCCGAGTTCGCCCCGGCGCAGGCCGGAGTGTCGATGGCCCGGTTCCTGCGCGACCGCAGCTGAGGCCGCGCCTCAGCTTCCCGGTTCGAGCGCGGAGCGCAGTCGCAGTCCGGTCCCCGCCAGCGTCGCCCGGCCGGGGATGCCCGCCATGCGGGCGTTGCCGTCGTCTTCGACCCTCCAGGGAGCCCGGGTCTGTTCGCCGGGGACGTGCACGGTCCACTGTCCGTAGCCGGTCGGCTCGCCGAGGGTGAACTCCACGGGAATGCGCATCACATAGTCCGGCTTGCCGGCATGCGGCCCGGTGACTGGCGGATGGAAGGTCCAGCTGCCGGCCTTGTCCGCGGCCGCCTGTGCCAGCCGCGAGCGGACCTGCGCCGCTTCCCTGGGCCGGGCCAGGACCGTGAGATTCACCTGTTCGACGTGGGTGTCCACCACCTGGCCGGACGCGTCCACGCGCAGTATCAGGTACACGATGCCGCTGGCGCCGGCGCGCAGCATGTCGGTCGGGTAGCGCGGCGGTTCCATGACGCCCTTTTGCAGCCGCGCCTCTTCCGGCAGGTCGTCCTCGATCGACGCCCCGGTGATGGAAACCCCGTACTGGTCGTCATCGATGCGGCGTGCCACCAGCCGCACCGAGAAGGGCGTGGAGGAGGCCACCGGAACGCCGTCCACCGTCGCGGGATTGACGGTCCAGTTCGGCGCGTGCCGCATGACGTGCTGGAGCGCGAGCGGGTCGACCCGTTCGCTGTCCTGGATCGAAACGGCGGTCACCGAGCCGTCTGCGGCCACGTCGATGCGTCCCTTGAGCAGCATCGAGCCTTCAAGCTGCTTCATCAGCCCGCTGCGGGTCTGCGCCGGCGCCGGTCCTGCCAGCGCGAGCAGCAGCACCATCAGTCCGCCGGCAAGGCGGTGCGTCCATGTGCGTTCCATCAGGTCTCTCCCTTTTCCCGGGTCAGGCCGCGGAGCTTGCCACAGACGCCCGCGTTCAGTCCGCGGGCGAAAGCACCCAGGCCTGGCTGTCGATGCCGCTGCAGGTCGAGGCCTGCACCTTGCGGCGCATCGTGCGCGAGTGGTCCAGGCACAGGCCGTTGACGCGCAGCTCGCTGGCCGGCGTCGACGAGAAGCGCTGGCTGGCCTGGCCGCTGCAGGCCTGCAGCTGCACCGCGGCGCCATGCCGCGCCCCGGCCACCGTGGCGCAGCGGTCCGATGCCGGGTTGTACAGCGATCCGTCGCCCCGCAGCACCCAGCGCTGCCGGTCCGCGCCGGTGCAGGGCCAGGCCGCCAGGCCCGCGCCGGACACCGGGAGCGCCGGGTGCAGGCACTGCCCCGACAGCGTCATGACCCTGGACTCGACCGTGTCGCCGGTGCCGACGATGCGGTACAGGGTGCCGGTCAGGCTGGCCAGGTACAGCTCGCCGTCGACGTCCTCGCCGAACGCGACCGGCTGGCTGATCGTGCCTGCGGGGATCGGGTCTTCGACCCGCGGCTGGCCGTCGTCGAAGGTGATCGTGCGCACCGCGGTATTGCAGTAGTCGGTGAAGAAGTAGCGCCCCGCCAGCGACGGGTGGGACGAGCCCCGGTAGACGCGGCCACCGGTGATCGAGCAGTTGCCGCCGGCATGGGAGGTCGTCACCAGCGGCTCGAAGTACGCGCCGCTGCAGCCGGAGGCGTTGTAGGGCTGGTCGCCTTCGTAGCAGCGCCAGCCCAGGTTCAGCCCGCCGCCGGTGCCGGCGGTGATGAGGTTGATCTCTTCGTACGCGTTCTGGCCGACGTCGGCGATCCAGAGGTCGCCGGTGAGCGAGTCGAAGGCGATGCGCCACGGGTTGCGCAGGCCCAGCGCGTAGACCTCGTCGCAGCCGGCTCCGCCGAGGCCGTCGGTATAGGCGTTGTCGGGCGGGATGCCGTAGTGCGCGCCCGTGGCCAGGCTGCAGTCGGGCGCGGTGCCGCCGCCGGCGCCGTCGACGTCGATGCGCAGCAGCTTGCCCAGCAGGCGGTTCGGGTTCTGGGCGTTGTTGTGTGGATCGCCACCGCTGCCGCCGTCGCCCGAGGCGATGTAGAGGTAGCCGTCCGGGCCAAACTGGATGTCACCGCCGTTGTGGTTGCTGTAGGGCTGCTCGAACTCCATCAGCACCAGCTCGGAGCCCGGGTCGGCGACGTCGGGATTGCCGCCGACGGTGAAGCGCGAGATGCGGGTGCGGTCCGTGCCGCTGCCCGGCGGGTCCCAGGTGTAGTTGACGTAGAAGTGGCCATTGCTCGCGTAGTCCGGATGGAAGGCCAGGCCGAGCAGGCCCTGCTCGTTGCCCGAGTCGTCCACGCGCGCGGTGATGTCGAGGAAGGGTACGGGCAGCACCACGCCGTCATCGATCACGCGGATGCGGCCCGGCTGTTCGGCCACGAACAGGCGCGCATCGCCGGCGTGGGTGATCACCACCGGCTGGCCGAGCCCGGTCGCGAAGGGCTCGAGCACGGCGTCGGCCTCTGGCGGCGGCATCGGCGGCGGCGGTCCGGAATCCCCGTTCTGCACGTTGACGGTCAGCTGGCGGGTGCCGATGCCGTCACCGAGCAGGTCGAGCTGGCCGTTGCTGGAGTTGCCGGCGGCGTACAGGGTCACCGGGCCGTTCCAGGCCGGCGCCTGCCAGCGGAAGCTGAAGCTGGTGCTGCCGTTGGCGAAGGCCTTGGGCTGCCTGTGCGAAATCTCGCCGCCGATCACGTGCACGTCCTTGCCGGTTGCGCTGAAGCTGCCGGCGTCGCCCGATGCGGACACGCCGAGGCCGCCGGTGCCGCCGGGACCACCGCTGATGGTCACGGTGTAGTCGGCGATGGTGCCGGCATCCAGGACCTGCGGGCCGCTGATGGTGACCGTGGGCGTTGCCGGGCCGGGCGCGTGGCAGGCGGTGCAGGTGGATCCGCCGTTGGTACCGGGGTTACCCGAGAAACCATCGCGCCCGAAGCGACTGGCGTCGGCGCTGCCCCAGGCGGACAGGATGACGATGACGGCACACGCGCGAACCCGGTACTTGCCCATTGAACTCACCGATTAGCCCCGAAGCCGCCGAGTATTGCGCATCGATGGAGTGTGCGTCAGCCCGGGCCGACCCCACCGGCTGCGTGCACTGCCGGCGCATGCCCGATGACGCCGCTGGGCGAGGGCTGATCCGGAAGCAATCACCGGCGGCGCTTCAAACACAAAGGGCCCCGCGGTTGCGGGGCCCTTTGTGAACGGTGGATCTTCGCAGGCTCAGCGCTTCATCGAAGCAAAGAACTCGTCGTTGGACTTGGAGGTCTTCATCTTGTCGAGCAGGAACTCCATTGCCGCGATCTCGTCCATCGGGTGCAGCAGCTTGCGCAGGATCCAGATCTTCTGCAGCAGCTCCGGCTCGATGAGGTAATCCTCGCGGCGGGTACCCGACTGGTTGACGTTGATCGCCGGGTAGACGCGCTTCTCGGTGATGCGGCGGTCCAGGTGCACTTCCGAGTTGCCGGTGCCCTTGAACTCCTCGTAGATCACCTTGTCCATCGCGCTGCCGGTATCGACCAGCGCCGTGGCGATGATGGTCAGCGAGCCGCCTTCCTCGACGTTGCGCGCGGCGCCGAAGAAGCGCTTCGGGCGGTGCAGCGCGTTGGCGTCCACGCCGCCGGTGAGCACCTTGCCGGAGCTCGGCAGCACGTTGTTGTAGGCGCGGGCCAGGCGGGTGATCGAGTCGAGCAGGATCACCACGTCCTTCTTGTGCTCGACCAGGCGCTTGGCGCGCTCGATCACCATCTCGGCGACCTGCACGTGGCGCGCGGCCGGCTCGTCGAAGGTCGAGCTGATCACTTCGCCGCGCACCGTGCGCTGCATCTCGGTGACTTCTTCCGGCCGCTCGTCGATGAGCAGCACGATCAGGTGCACGTCGGGATGGTTGTAGGTAATGGCGCTTGCGATCTGCTGCATCATGATCGTCTTGCCGGCCTTGGGCGGCGACACGATCAGCGCGCGCTGGCCCTTGCCCTGCGGGGCCATCAGGTCGAGGACGCGGCCGGCGATGTCCTCGCTTGAGCCGTCGCCGCGCTCGAGCTTGAACTTCTTGCGCGGGAACAGCGGCGTCAGGTTCTCGAACAGCACCTTGTTCTTCGACGCCTCGATCGGCTCGCCGTTGATGGTGTCGACCACGTTGAGCGCGAAGTAGCGCTCGCCGTCCTTGGGCCAGCGGATGCGGCCGGACAGGTGGTCGCCGGTGCGCAGGTTGAAGCGGCGGACCTGGCTGGGCGAGATGTAGGTGTCGTCGGGGCCGGCGAGGTAGCTCGCCTCGGCCGCGCGCAGGAAGCCGAAGCCGTCCGGCAGGAGTTCCAGCACGCCGTCGGCGACCACGCCTTCGCCGTGGCGGGTCAGCACCTTCAGCAGGGCGAAGATCACGTCCTGCTTGCGGGCGCGGGCCACGCCTTCGTGGATGTTCAGCTGGTCGGCGATGTCGAGCAGCTTCTGCGCCGGCATCCGCTTGAGGTCCGACAGCGAGTACTGCGGGAAGCCCTCGGGGATGTTCGGCGGCGGCAGGCGGTTGGCCTGGTCGTTGTTGTCGGTCGGCAGGCCGTCGTCGCGGGGGCGATCGCCGCGCGGACGGTCGCGGTCGCGGCGGTTGCGCGAACGGTCCCGGCGGTTGCCCTGGCCATGCTGCTGCTGGTCGCCGCCCTGGGCCTGGCCGTGCTGCTGGTTACCCTGCTGCTGGTTGCCGCCCTGGGCCTGGCCCTGCTGCTGGCCACCCTGGTGCTGGTTGCCCTGTGCCTGGCGCGGGCTGCCACCGTCCCGGGAGCCGGAGCGGTCATCGCTTCCGGACTGCGCGCTGCCGGCTTCGGCCTGCGGCGTCGACTGGGAGGAAGCGGGCGCGGGGGCCGGAGCCTGGGCCTGGGCGGGAGCCTGGGCCTGGGCGTTTGCCGGGGGCTGCGTGGCGGGCGCCGCGGCTGCCGCGGGCGCGTCGGCCGCGGGCTTCTTCGCGGGGGCGTCGACCTTGAGCTCGGCCTGGACCGGCTTTTCTGCCTGGGTCGTGCCGGCAGCGTCGGCCTGGGCGGCGGCTGCCTTGGTTACGCGCGGCTTGCGCACGCGCTTCACGGCGGTTTCGCCGGGATCGGAAGGATTGTCTGACAAGTGCTGAACCTCGCTTGCTGCGAGCGCCCTGGACGGGCGGCCTGCGAATGGGCTGGTGGGGTGTTGCAGAAGGTGCGGCGCGATGGAGCGCGCCGGGGTACCGGTGAAACTAGCATCCCGTGGAGCGTGCGGCAAGCGCCGGCATGGCGGTGCCGGCAGCGGTCGAAGGGAAAACGGGGAGCGGCCGCGGGAGCAGCGATGGCTGCGACCCGGTGGATCAGAGCGTCCGCTCCGATCGCTGGGTGCCGGTCGCAGCTGTAGCTGCTCCTACGGTAGCGACGCGCTGGATGGTGCCAGCGCGTCAGCCGCGACGGGCCTCAGAGGGCCTTGTCGATCATCTGGGCGAGGACCGGCTTGCCGACGGCGCCGATCTGGGTGGCCTGGACCTGGCCGCCCTTGAACAGCAGCAGCATCGGGATCGAGCGCACGTGGTACTTCAGGGCGGTGGCGCGGTTCTGGTCGATGTCGATCTTCACCACCTTGGCGCGTCCGGCGTATTCGCCGGCGAGCTCGTCCAGGGCGGGGGCGATCATCTTGCACGGACCGCACCAGGGCGCCCAGAAGTCGACCAGGACCGGCTCCTCGGAGGCGAGGACGGTGGCGTCGAAATCGGTATCGCTGGCGTGGATGACGGCTTGGGTCACGGGGGTCTCCTGCATGGGGCGGTCGGGCCGGCCCCGGTGGGCGGGCCGGTTGGCGGCCGCGGTAGCTGCTAAGCTTGGGCGATTCGCGGCCGATTCAAGTGGCTGCCCCGTCGGAGGGGGCGGGCCTCGAGCGGGCAAGCCGCCGCGACATCTCCACGGCAGTCTGCTTGGCTGCCGCCTTCCACGCAAGCGCGCCACGCCGCGCAGACTTCCGACGAATGACCGACAAACCACTTACCGACCTTACCTTCTCTTCCTTTGACCTCCACCCGCGGCTGCAGGCCGGCCTGGAGATCGCCGGGTTCACGCGCCTCACGCCGATCCAGGCGCTGAGCCTGCCGGTGGCACTCCCCGGCGGCGACGTCGCCGGCCAGGCCCAGACCGGCACCGGCAAGACGCTGGCCTTCCTGGTCACGGTGATGAACCGCCTGCTGACCCGCCCGGCGCTGGCCGACCGCAAGCCCGAGGACCCGCGCGCGCTGATCCTTGCGCCCACCCGCGAGCTCGCGATCCAGATCCACAAGGACGCGGTGAAGTTCGGCCCCGAGCTGGGCCTGCGCTTCGCCCTGGTCTACGGCGGCGTCGACTACGACAAGCAGCGCCAGCTGCTGCAGGAAGGCGTGGACGTCATCATCGCCACCCCCGGCCGCCTGATCGACTACGTCAAGCAGCACAAGGTGGTCAGCTTGCACGCCTGCGAGATCTGCGTGCTGGACGAGGCCGACCGCATGTTCGACCTCGGCTTCATCAAGGACATCCGCTTCCTGCTGCGCCGCATGCCGGTGCGCACCGAGCGCCAGACCCTGCTGTATTCGGCCACGCTGAGCCATCGCGTGCTGGAGCTGGCCTACGAGCACATGAACGAGCCGCAGAAGCTGGTGGTCGAGACCGAGACCATCACCGCGGCCCGCGTGCGCCAGAAGCTCTATTACCCGTCGGACGAGGAAAAGCTGCCGCTGCTGCTGGGGCTGCTGTCCCGCGGCGAGGGCGCCCGCACCATGGTGTTCGTCAACACCAAGGTGTTCGTCGAGCGCGTTGCGCGTTCGCTTGAGCGTGCCGGCTATCGCGTCGGCGTGCTGTCGGGCGACGTGCCGCAGAAGAAGCGCGAGAGCCTGCTGAAGAAGTTCCAGGCCGGCCAGCTCGAGATCCTGGTCGCCACCGACGTCGCCGCCCGCGGCCTGCACATCGACGGCGTCAAGTACGTCTACAACTACGACCTGCCGTTCGACGCCGAGGACTATGTCCATCGCATCGGCCGCACTGCGCGCCTGGGCGAGGAGGGCGACGCGATCAGCTTTGCCTGCGAGCGCTACGCGATCGGCCTGCCCGACATCGAGGCCTTCATCGAGCAGAAGATCCCGTCGGAGCCGGTGAGCGCCGAGCTCCTGACCGCGCTGCCGCGCAAGCCGCGCGAAGGCGTGGAGCTCGAGCCGGAAGCCGGCGAGAGCGTGAGCGAGATCTTCCGCGAGGCGCGCGAGCAGCGTGCCGCCGAGGATGCCCGCCGCGGCGGCGGTCGTCGCGAGGGTGGCGGCCGTTCCAGCGGTCCGCGCAGCGGGTCCGAGGGTCGGCCCGAGCGCGCTCCGCGCAAGCCGCGTGAGCCGCGTGCGGACGTGGCCGCGGCCGATGATGCGGCCGCCGGGAACGTGGCGTCGCCAGCCACGGCGGCAACCGCCGCACCTGCTGCCGCAGCTGCCGCAGCTCCGGGAGACGTCGCGGGCGCCGACGGAGAGCGCGCACCGCGCAAGCGTCGTCGTCGTCGCGGCGGTCGTCGCGTCAACGCCGAGGGCCAGCAGGTCGAAGGCGGCCGACAGGACGAAGGCGGGCAGTCGAAGAGCAGCGCCGAAGCCGGCGCCCCGCCTGCGCGTGCACCGCGGCCCAGGCCGCAGCCGAAGCCGCAGCAGCAGGCCCAGCCGGTGCCAGCGCCGGCCGCCGGCCAGCAGCCGGGGACGCCTGCCGCGTCCGCACCGGTGCAGGAGCCGTCGCTGTTCGGCCGCATCGGCCAGGGCCTGCGCAAGCTGGTCAAGCGCGGGCCGCGCTCGCAGCACTGAACCGGTCCGGTCACCCGACCGGATCCGCACGTCTGGCCGCAAAGCGGCCATCAAGCGATACTCGCGTCTCCACACGACGCGAGTTTTGCGATGCCGCAGGTGCTGCGCTTCGACAACGTCTGCAAGCAGTATCCAGGCGGCCACGTCGCGCTGGATGGCGTCAGCTTCGGCGTTGACGCCGGTGAAATGCTCTTCGTCACCGGGCATTCCGGTGCCGGCAAGAGCACCCTGCTCAGGCTCATCCACCTGTCCGAGCGGCCCAGCCGCGGCGCGGTGCTGTTCGGCGAGCGCAACCTGCTCAAGGTCCGCGGTGGCCGCGTGGCCCTGCACCGGCGCGAGATCGGCGTCGTGTTCCAGGACCACCGCCTGCTTGCCGACCGCAGCGTGCACGACAACGTCGCCCTGCCGCTGGTGCTGCGCGGCATGCGCCGCGGCGACGCCGGCCGGCGGGTGCGCCCGGTGCTGGAGCGCCTGGGCCTGGGTGCGCGCGGCAATGCCCTGCCCGGCGAGCTGTCGGCGGGCGAACAGCAGCGCGTCGGCATCGCGCGGGCGATCGTCGCCGAGCCGCGCCTGCTGGTGGCCGACGAACCCACCGGAAACCTCGACCCCACCCTGGCCGCGGAGATCATGGCGCTGTTCGCCGCGCTGCCCGGGCAGGGCACCAGCGTACTGGTCGCAAGCCACGATCTTGGCCTGGTCAAGCGCATGAAGAAGCGCGTGCTGGTGCTCGACCATGGCCGCCTGGCCGACGACATCGCGCCCGAGGACCTGGCCGATGAGTGAGCCCATCGCACGCGCCAGGGCTTCGACCCGCTCGCGCCCGGGTGCCTGGATCGACCACCACGCCTACAGCATCGTCGCCAGCCTCGGCCGGCTGTTGCGCAGGCCGGGCTCCACCGCGCTCACCATCGGCGTGATGGCGGTGGCGCTGGCGCTGCCGCTCGGACTCTGGCTGGTGCTTGCCAACGTCGAACGCTTTGCCGGCGATGTCCAGGCGTCGCGCCAGCTGAGCGTGTTCCTCAAGCAGGACATCGCATCGGAGCGCGTGGCCGAACTGGTGGCAGAACTCGACGCTCGCGCCGACATCGGCGTGGTCGAGCACCGCACGCCGGCGCAGGGCCTGGAGGAGCTGCGCGATCGCAGCGGCCTGGACGAGGCCATCGACCTGCTTGGCGACAACCCGCTGCCGCATGTGCTGCTGCTGACGCCGGCCGGGGACGAAGTGCTGCTCGCCGACTCCTTGCGCACCCTGCCCGAGGCCGAGCTCGTACAGCACGATGCCGCATGGCGGCAGCGCCTGGACGGCTGGCTGCGCTTTGGCGGCCGCGTGGCCTGGGTGCTGGCGGCGCTGCTCGGCCTGGGCGCGCTGCTGGTGGTCGGCAACACCGTGCGCCTGGACATCCAGTCGCGACGCGACGAACTCGGCGTGCTGCAGCTGCTTGGCGCAAGCGACGGCTTCATCCGCCGGCCATTCCTGTACCTGGGTGCCTGGTACGGCCTGGCCTCGGGCGCGCTGGCGCTGGGGCTGCTGATGGCCGCAGGTGCCGCCCTGCGTGCGCCGCTGGCGGAGCTCGCCGCAAGCTATGGGAGCAGCTTCGCGCTGACCGGCTTCGCGCCGCGCCAGGCACTTGCGGTCATCGCCGGTGCGACCGTGCTCGGCTGGCTTGGCGCCGGGGCGGTCACCGGGCACTTCCTTCGCCAGACCCGGCCCACGGAGACCTGACCGTGACCGTGACCGATATCCGCCATCTCGACGGCAGCAATCCCCGGATCATGGTGGTCGACGGTTCGCGGCTGGTGCGCAAGCTGATCGGCGATGTGCTGCGCGACCAGCTTCCGAATGCGGAGGTCGTGTCCTGCGCCGGCCTGGCCGAAGCCCATGCCGCGCTGGCGGCCGCGCCCATCGATCTCGCCACCACTTCGCTGGTTCTTCCCGACGGCAACGGCCAGCAGCTGGCCATGGCGGTGCGTGCTGCCGCCGGCCAGCGCTACGTGCCGGTGATCGTGGTTTCGGCCAACGCCCAGGAGCATCTCGAGGGCCGGCGTTTCAGCGACGACATCACCGACTACTTCGACAAGTCGCACGGCCATCGCGCGCTGGCGGAATTCATCCGCGGCTACGTGCAGCCGGCGCCGATCCCCGGCGCGCGCGTGCTGTACGTCGAAGACAGCCGCACCGTGGCGCTTGCGACCACGCGCATGCTCAAGGCGCAGCAGATGGAGGTGGTGCACCTGACCAGCGTCGAAGCCGCGCTGGAATTCCTGCACGAGCGCATCGCGGCCGGCGAGGCGCCGGGCATCGACCTGGTGCTGACCGATGTCTACCTCAAGGGCGAGCTCGACGGCGGCCACCTGGTGCAGGCGATCCGCGGCGAATTCGGCTGGTCCAAGCGCCGGCTGCCGGTGCTGGTGATGACCGGCGATGCCAACGCCGAAAACCAGGCCGCGCTGCTGCGCGATGGCGCCAACGACCTCGTGCTCAAGCCGATCGAGGAGCGGCTGCTGGTGACCAAGGCGCTGTTCCAGCTGCGCCTGTCGCGCCTGCCCGAAACCGCGGTGGCCGGCGCATGAGCGAAGCGGCAGGCCGGATTCGCCTGGAGTCATCCTGGAAGGCGCGGGTAGGCGACTGGTTTGAGCGCGATGACATGCTGGCGCTGTCGGCCTTCCTGCGCGAGCGCCAGGCCGCCGGCGTGCGGATCTTTCCGCCTGGTCCGGACATCTTCGCCGCCTTCGACGCCACGCCTTTCGACGACGTGCGCGTGGTCGTGCTCGGCCAGGATCCCTATCACGGAGCCGGCCAGGCACATGGCCTGTGCTTCTCCGTCCGCCCGGGCGTGCGCGTGCCGCCGTCGCTGGACAACATCTACAAGGAGATCCAGCGCGACCTCGGCATGGCCCGCCCCGACCACGGCTGCCTGCTGCCCTGGGCGCGCCGCGGCGTGCTGCTGCTCAATGCCGTGCTGACGGTCGAAGAAGGATGCCCGGGCTCGCACCAGCGCAAGGGCTGGGAAGGCTTCACCGACCACGTGGTCGATGTGCTCAACCGCGAGCGCGACGGCCTGGTGTTCATGCTCTGGGGCGCGTATGCGCAGGCGAAGGGCAAGGTGATCGACGCCCATCGGCACCGCGTGCTGCGCAGCACGCATCCGTCGCCACTGTCCGCGCACCGCGGCTTCCTGGGCTGCGGGCACTTCTCCGCGGCCAACAGATACCTCGCCCGCAACGGCGGCGCAGCGCTGGACTGGTCGCTGCCGCCGAGGGCGGAGCTGGAGGCGATGTGATGGACATGCCGCTGCTGGTGTCCCTGCACCTGCCCAAGACCGCAGGGACCAGCTTTGCCGAAACCCTGCGCGCAGCCAATGGCGACGGCTATCGCGATGACTATGCCGACCTGCCCATGCAGTACGGCGCGCTGCGCAGGCGCAAGCACGCGGTGCGTGGCGGCCTGGCGCTGCGCGGAGGCGTCCCGGTCGATGCGACCTGCATCCATGGGCATTTCCTGGCCTTGAAATACCGCATCGCGCTGGGCCGGCGGCCGGCGCGCTGGATCACATGGATGCGCGACCCCGTGCAGCGCCTGGCCTCGCATTACGCGTTCTGGCGCCGCGACTACGACGGCGACGACCCCGCCCAGCCGCTGCGCAACCGGATGCTGCGCGAACAGTGGACGTTCGAACGCTTCGCGCTTGGGCCGGAGATGCGCGACGTCTACCGGCAGTACCTGTGGGGCTTCGACCCCGAGGGCTTTGATTTCATCGGCATCACCGAGCACTACCATGCCGACCTCGAGCGCCTCGCGCGGCGCCTGGGCTGGGAGGCGGTGGACGCTGCCGAACTGGTGAACCCGGAGTGCGGGGAGTCGGGTTACGACATCGGTCCGCAGCTGCAGGCCCGAATCGAACGCCACCACGCCGGCGATGTCGCCCTGTACCGCTGGGCGCTGGCGCGACGCGGCGCCTGAAGCGCCGCCGGCGCTGGCGGGAGCAGCGCGCTTTCCTCAGGGAGGTGGATGCCGCCGGAGGCCTTTGATGGCCGGCGCGCCCTGAGCCGCACCGGACCGGGGCGCGCTCCCGCGGCTTCCCCCTGGCCGCGATTGGAGCTCTGAACGCGGCGAGTCGTGAATTAGGCCGTTTATTGTTCTATCTGCAGGATGAATGAACTTATTCATCGTTTAGCAGTCTTAACAGGCCACTGCTAAAATCGCTGCCATGACTGCAACCGCCCCCAGCTACCCGCTCGTTCCCAACAACCTGCCGATCCCCAGCGCGCTCGGCTCGCTGGACGCGTACATCGGCGCGGTGCACCAGATCCCCATCCTCACGGTGGAAGACGAACAGGCGCTTGCCCGTCGCTTCCACGATGAGGAAGACCTCGGTGCCGCCCGTGACCTGGTGATGTCGCACCTGCGCTTCGTGGTCCACGTGGCCCGCGGCTACAACGGCTACGGCCTTCCGCTGGGCGACCTGATCCAGGAGGGCAACATCGGCCTGATGAAGGCGGTGAAGCGCTTCGACCCGGATGTCGGCGTGCGCCTGGTCTCGTTCGCGGTGCACTGGATCCGCGCCGAGATGCACGAGTACATCATCAAGAACTGGCGCATCGTCAAGGTCGCCACCACCAAGGCGCAGCGCAAGCTGTTCTTCAACCTGCGCCGCAGCAAGAAGCGCCTGGGCTGGCTCAACGCCGCCGAGGTCAGCGCGGTGGCCAAGGACCTCAACGTCTCCGAGCGCGAGGTGCTGGAGATGGAGTCGCGCCTGTCCGGGCGCGACATCGGCTTCGACATGTCCGCCGACGAGGACGACGAGCGTGCGCCGCCGGCGCCGGCCGCCTACCTGATGTCGCGCGACGAGGATCCTTCGCAGGCCTATGAGCGCGAAGACAGCCAGTCCAGCCAGCTCGAACTGCTGCGCGAGGGCATGTCGCGGCTGGACGAGCGCTCGCGCGACATCGTCAAGCGCCGCTGGCTGGACGCCGACAACAAGGTCACCCTGCAGGAGCTGGCCGACGAGTACGGCGTCTCCGCCGAGCGCATCCGCCAGGTCGAGGCCAACGCGCTGAAGAAGATGAAGGCGCTGTTCGCGGCCTGATCGCGGCGCGGATCGCCCCTGGAAAGCCCGGCCCAGGCCGGGCTTTTTCGTTCCGCCGCGCTTATCCGCTGCGACCCTGGTGCGGGACGTCGCTCACCATTTGAACAGCACCAGGCTGATCGCCAGCACGGCCATGCCGCTCACCAGCCCGTACACGGTCTCGTGGCCCTTGGCGTAGCGCTTGGCCGCCGGCAACAGCTCGTCCAGCGCCAGGAACACCATCACCCCGGCGATGATCCCGAACACGCTGCCGAACACCGCGTCCGACAGCCAGGGCCGCAGCAGCGCATAGCCGATGATCGCGCCCAGCGGCTCGGCCAGGCCCGAGAGCAGGCAGGCGCCGAAGGCATAGCCCTTGCTGTTGGTGGCGAAGTACACCGGCACCGCGATGGCGATGCCTTCGGGCACGTTGTGGATGGCGATGGCGAAGGCCAGCGGCATGCCCACGCCGGGGTTTTCCAGCGTGGCGAAAAAGGTGGCCAGGCCTTCCGGGAAGTTGTGCACGGTGATCGCCAGCGCGGTCAGCAGGCCGACGCGCTTGATGTAGGCGGCGTTGTGCTCGCGGAAGAAGGGGTCGTCGGCCTCGAGCCGCTCGTGCGGGTTCGGCACCAGGCGGTCGACCAGCATGATCAGGCCGACGCCGGCGAGGAAGGTCATCGTGCCGAAACTGAAGCCGAGGCGCTCGCCATAGCCCTGGCTGAAGGAGTCGATGGACTTGTTGAGGATCTCCGACAGCGACACGTAGACCATCGCGCCGCCGGCGAAAGCCAGGCCAAAGGCGAGCAGTCGCGCATTGGGCCGTGCCTGCGCGAAGACCAGCAGGCCACCGACGCCGGTGGCGAGGCCCGCCGCGGTGGTCACCGCCAGCGCGACGAGCAGGTTGGCGGTGGCGACTTCGATCATGCGTGGAGGCTCCTGCCTGGGGCGATGGCAGCGACGGGCCAGCGGCCGGCGGTGGAGTGGTGGGCGTCCCAAGGTAGCCCAGGGCCTGCGCATGCGGGAAGGGCGGTGCGCCGGTTGCTATTGTGCGCGCATCGCGCCACTCCGGCGCCCGTCGAGGATCCTCCCGCATGTCCGACCGTGAAAAGCGCATCGCGCTGCTGATAGACGCCGACAACGCGCCGGCGTCGAAGATCGAAGTGATCCTCGCCGAGATCGCGCGCCACGGCGTGGCCAACGTGCGCCGCGCCTATGGCAACTGGAAGAGCCAGCACCTGGTGGGCTGGGAAAAGTGCCTGCATACCTGGGCCATCCGCCCGATCCAGCAGTTCGCCTACACCACCGGCAAGAACGCCTCGGACATGGCGATGGTGATCGACGCCATGGACCTGCTGTACGCGGGCAACCTCGACGGCTTCGCGATCGTCTCGTCCGACGCCGACTTCACCCCGCTGGTGATGCGACTGCGCAACGACGGCGTGGCGGTGTACGGCTTCGGCCAGGAGAAGACGCCGGAGCCGTTCGTGCGGGCGTGTTCGACCTTCCTGTACCTGGAGAAGCTGGGCGAGCCCGACGAAGACAACGGCGATGCCCGGCCCGCGCCTTCGCCGGCGCAGCTGCAGCACGATGCCGACCTGGTGCGCCTGCTGCGCGGCGCGGTCGATGCGACCCAGGGCGAAGATGGCTGGTCGAAGCTGGGCGCGGTCGGCAGCCACATCGGCAACCAGGGCTCGTTCGACTCGCGCAACCATGGCTACCGCAAGCTCAGCGACCTGATCGAGGCGATCGGCCTGTTCGAAGTGCGCCGCCAGGGGCAGGTGATCGAAGTGCGCGGCCGCAGCGCGCGCGGGCGCAAACAGGCAGCGACCAGCGCGGCCTCCGCACCCAGGGCGGCGAAAACCACCGGCGCGGCCAAGGCCCCTGCGGCCAAGGCCCCCGGCGCGGCCAAAGCCCCTGCGGCCAAGGCCCCCGGCGCGGCCAAAGCCCCCGCGGCCAAAGCCCCCAGGCCCGCCAAGACCCCACCAAAACCCTGACCTGCCAGATCGCCTTCGTGGGAGCGGCTATAGCCGCGATCGCCGTCCACGGGACACCGGACCATCGCCGCTATAGCGGCTCCCACAGGACACCGGGCCATCGCAGCTATAGCTGCTCCCACAAGGGCCTCGCGGTTATAGCTGCTGCTGCAAGGGCTTCGCGGTTATGGCTGCTGCTGCAACTGGTTTTGTAGGAGCGGCTATAGCCGCGATAGCGATTCCGCAGGATGTTGGAGCTATCGCCGCTATAGCGGCTCCCACAGAAGAGCTGCTCCACACCTGCAGAAGAGCTGCCCATAGAGCAGCCTCTTCCCCACAACAGCGGATCCAACGGGGAAGAGGTCGCGCTTCAATACAGGTCGGTGGGGTCCACGTCGAGCGACCAGCGGACGCGGCGTGCTTCCGGCAGCGCGTGCAGGCTCGCGACCACGGCATCGAGCAGCGCGTGCAGCGCCGGCCGCCCGGGCGATGACAGCAGCAGCTGGGCGCGGTGCATGCCTGCGCGGCGCGGCATCGGCGCCGGGATCGGGCCGATGACCTGCAGCGTTCGCGCCTGCGCAGGCGGCAGCGCATTGCGCGCCTGCTGGAAGGCTTCAGCCGCCGCCTGCAGGAACGCGTCCGGCAGGCCCGCCTGCTGGGCTTCGGCGCGCAGCAGCGCCATGTGCGCGAACGGCGGGAAGCCGGCGGCGGCGCGCTGCGCAAGTTCGGCGTCGGCGAATGCGCGGTAGCCGCCGTTGACCAGCACCTCCAGCAGCGGATGCTCGGGATGGTGGGTCTGCAGCAGCACCTCGCCCGGGCGCTCGGCGCGGCCGGCGCGGCCCGACACCTGAATCAGCAGCTGGGCCAGCTTCTCGCTGGCGCGGAAGTCGGCCGAGAACAGGCCCTCGTCGATGCCGACCACGCACACCAGCACCAGCTTCGGCAGGTCGTGGCCCTTGGCCAGCATCTGCGTGCCGACCAGGATCCCGGGACCGTCCTCGAGCTTCGCCAGTTCGCGCGCCAGGCCGTCGCGGCGGCGGGTGCTGGCGCTGTCGATGCGCAGCACGGGAACGTCGCCGAAGCGCGCGGCCAGCAGTTCTTCGATGCGTTCGGTGCCCACGCCCTGCGGCTGCAGCGCCAAGCCCGCGCAGTCGGGGCAGGCCATCGGCACCGACCGCCGTGAACCGCAGTGGTGGCACTGCAGCCGGCGGCCGCCAGCGTGCACGGTCATCGGGATCGCGCGCTCGGGCGTGCTGCAGCGCGAACATGCCGCGCTCCAGCCGCAGTCGTGGCAGAGCAGCACCGGCGCGTAGCCGCGGCGGTTCTTGAACACCAGCACCTGTCCCCCGGCGTCGAGGGCGCGGCGGGTCGCGGCCAGGAGTTCGTCCGATAGCCCGGCGTGCAGCGGCCGCTTGCGCACGTCGTGCACGCGTACGCGCGGCGGCCTGGCTTCGCCTGCGCGCTGGCGCAGCTGCAGGTGGGCATGGCGGCCGGCGCGCGCGTTGTGCAGGGTTTCAAGCGACGGCGTCGCGCTGCCCAGCAACACCGGGATGTCCAGCGCCTTGCCGCGCACCAGGGCCACGTCGCGGGCGTGGTAGCGGATGCCGTCCTGCTGCTTGTAGCTGCCGTCGTGCTCTTCGTCGACCACGATCAGCCCGGCCTTGGGCAGCGGTGCGAACACGGCCGAGCGCGTGCCCACGATCACCTGCGCCTCGCCGCGCCATGCGGCCGCCCAGGCGTGCGCGCGTTCGCCGTCGGAAAGTCCCGAATGCAAGGCATGCACCGGCACCCCCAGGCGCGCCCGGAAGCGCGCCAGCATCTGCGGCGTCAGGCCGATCTCCGGCACCAGCACCAGCGCCTGCCGGCCATGGGCCAGGCAGCGCTCGGCGATGGCCTGCAGGTAGACCTCGGTCTTGCCGCTGCCGGTCACGCCCTCGAGCAGCACCGATGCGAACCCCTGGACGTCGCGCAGCGACTCCAGGGCCGCGGCCTGCTCCGCGTTGGGCGCGTGCGCGGGTCCGCCCGTGGCCGGTGCCGCCGGCCCGGTGATGGCCACCCGCTCAAGCAGCCCGCGGGCCTCCAGGCTGCGCGCCGCCGTGCGCCAGCCTTCGATGGCGTCATCCAGCAGGTCTTCGGCGACCACGCCGTCGCGCAGCGCTTCGGCCAGGCGCCGCGGGCGCGCACCGCGCTTCAGGTCTTCGATCGCCATGGCGCCGGCCGCCGTCAGCGCCCGGCCCCAGACGACGGTGTCGGGCAGCGGGCCTCCACGGCGCAGCGCCGCCGGCAGTGCGGTGGCCAGGACTTCGCCCAGGGGCGCGTGCAGGTAGCGGGCCAGCCATTGGCCCGTGGCCAGCAGCTCGCCATGGAACAGCGGGTCGGGATCGAGCCAGGCCAGTGCCTCCCGCAGCGCCGGCGCGTTCGCTGCGGCCGGGCCGGCGGCAGCCACCACGCCCACCAGTTCGCGCGGGCCGAAGGGGACGCGAACGCGCCTGCCGACATCGTCCGGGGAGGCGTTCGTGGCACCGGGAGCGAGGTAGTCGAACAGCCGCGGCATCGGCAGCGGCAGGGCGACGCGCAGGACGTTGGCGGGCATCGCCGCAGTCTAGCGAGTCGTCCCCGCGGCACCCATGCCGGTTGCGAGCCAATGTTGCCTTGCAAACTACGATTAGGCTGCAAGTCACGGAACCTCAAAGGAATTTTGTTTATCCACACAAGCTGTGGATAAGTCTGTGCATGGTCCATGCGCCGGGACCCCCAAACCGCGTGGGAACAGCGTTCAGGCAGCGTTGGCTAAAAAAGCACCATTGCCTGAAAAGCGAATGGATACAGTCACTTGGCCGTGAAACATGACTGTCGCAATGCTCCACGTTGCCGTGAAGGTTCCGTCATGACATTTGCGTGACCGCTGTGAACAACCTTCGGCAGCCGGAAACAGGCGGGTGCCCGCGGTGAAGCGCAAACTGTGCGCCCCGTCAAGGGCCGGCCACGGCCGCCGCCACCGCTATGATGGCGCCCTCCACGCGCCCGACCCCATGACCCCACCACGCCCGCCCGACCCCGCCGACCTCGCCGCACCCACTGCGCTGCGCGCGTTCCTGCGCGGCGTCGAACGCCGCGGCCATGCGTTCGCATGGCTGCTTGCGGGTTCCCGCGCGGCCGGTGACGACGCGTTGGCCTGGGCGCTGGAGCGGTTCGCGCGCGAGGCCGGGCGGACGCCGTTCGGGGAATGGCCGCGCCGCTTCTGGTCGCTGCTGCTGGCAGCACCGGCGATGCGCAGGCCGCCGCCGGACCCGCACTGGGAGCCTGACTTCGAATGGCTGTCCCGGATCGGCCACGGCCCGCGCGCGGCCCTGCTGCTGCGCCTGGTCGCGGGGCTGGCCGAGTCCGACGCCGCGACCGTCCTCGGCATCGCGCGACCGACCTATCGCCTGGGGCTGCAGCGCGCGCTGCCCCGCAACGCCGATGGCAACGCCGACGTCGACGCCTGGCAAGCGCTGGGCGGTGCCGTGCAGGACCTGCTGCGGGCACAGCCGCACGTGCAGCCGGCCCCGTCGACGCGATCCGCTGCGGCAGCGCGCGCGGCGCCCGGCCCTGGCGATGGCGCGCCGACGCGCGCTCCCGCTGGCCGGGGCCTGCGCACGTCGCTGTGGCTGGTGGCGGCCGCCACCGTGCTCGGGCTGGTCGCGACCTTCGTGCGCTTCGATGGCCTTCCCGCCGGCCTGGCCCAGGCGCCGGACGGCATTCTGGTGGAAGCACTCCCCGCGGCCGAAGCACCCGCCGGTCGCTACCCCGAGCAGGAGGCGCTCGCGCTGCACCCGGACCTGGCCCTGCTGCTCGATGCCGGCGAAGCCGACGCGGCCGCCGCCGATCCCGCGTTCCACGCCTGGCTGCTGGCCGAGGGCGAAGCCGATGCGGACCCCGTTGCAGGTGCCGACGCGGGAGCCAGTGCCATCGCCACCGACCCGCCTTCGGTCCCCGCCGCGGCGGCGATCCGGATTCCTGCGGAGCGACCCGCGGCCCCGGCGGAAGAACGCCTGGATGCACTCGACCCCACGGCCCTTGCGCAGCTGGCGCAGCGCCGTGATCGCTGGAACGCACTGCCGCACGAACAGCGCGGTGAGCGCCGCGAGCGCTGGCTGGCCTGGCGCGACCTCTCCGTCGCGGAGCGCCAGTCGCTGCGCGGCGCCGCAGCGCAGCACGCCCTGCGCACGCCGGACGAGCAGGCCGCCCTGCGCGCTCGCTTCGACGCCCTCGACGCCAGCGACCGCCACGGCTGGCTGCTGGGGCCGGACCTTGGCGCCGACTACCCCCAGCTGCATCCGCTGATCGCCCAGGTGCCGCTGGATGCGCGCACCGCGTTGGTAGAGGCCCTGCGCGGCCTCGACCCGCAGGCGCGAGACGACCTCGTCGTGCTTGCCGTGCGTACCCCCCCGCAGGAGCGCGCCGAGCTGCGCATCGAGCTGCTCGCAACGCCGCCGGCCCAGCGCAGCCGCTGGCTGCGGCGCAGGGTGGCACCGGTCCAATGAACTCCGTCCCGGGCAGGGTGCGCGAGACCCCTGTCCCGGGCTTCGCGGGCGAGGTGCGCACCACCGCCATGCTCGCCCTGCCGCTGGTGGCCGGGCATCTTTCGACCGGGCTGATCGGCTTCGTCGACAGCGTGATCGCCGGTCGCCACGGCACCGCCACCCTGGCCGCGGTCTCGGTGGGCACGGCCGTGTTCTGGCTGCCGATGATGGTGCCGATGGGCACGCTGATGGCACTGCCGCCCTCGGTGTCGCAGCTCAATGGTTCCGGTCGCCGCGACGCCATCGCGCCCCTGTTCCGGCAGTCGCTGTGGCTTGCGCTTGCGCTTGGCGTGCTGCTGTTCGCCTTCCTCAGCCTTGCACCGCTGGCGCTGGTGCCGATGGGCATCGCCGAAGACATCCAGCCGGGTGCACGCGACTTCCTGCACGGCATCCGCTGGGGCGTGCCGGCGCTGACCCTGTATTACGCGATGCGCTACCTGAGCGACGGCCTGCACTGGACGCTGCCGACCATGCTGCTCGGCTTCGGCGGCCTGCTGCTGCTGGTGCCGCTGGGCTACGTATTCGCTTTTGGCGCCTTCGGCGTGCCGGAGATGGGCGCCGGCGGTCTGGGCCTGGCGTCGTCGGTGATGATGTGGGCGCAGGCGGCCGCGTTCGCCGTCTACCTTGCGCGTGCGAAGCGCTTCGCCTCGCTGGGCCTGTTCGCGCGCTTCGACCCGCCGCGCCGGGAGCCGATCAGCGACCTGCTGCGCACCGGCCTGCCGATCGGGGTGACCGTGGCGATGGAGGGCGGGCTGTTCATCGTCACCGCGCTGCTGATCGGCCGGCTTGGCCAGTTCGAGGCCGCGGCCCACCAGATTGCGATGAACGTCGCCAGCCTGTGTTTCATGATTCCCTTTGGCGTGGCCGAAGCCACCACGGTGCGCGTGGGCCATGCCCTGGGCACCGGTGGCGGTCGCGAGGGCGTGCGCAGGACGATGCTCGCCGGGCTGGCCCTGGTGCTGGGCACCCAGGCGCTGTCGGCGCTGGTGCTGGTGCTTGGCCACGACGCGATCGCCGCGGTCTATACGGCCGACGAGGCGGTGGCGGGGCTGGCCGCCTCGCTGCTGCTGTTCGCGGCGGCGTTCCAGTTCCCCGATGGCGTCCAGGTGCTGTCCGCCGGCGCGCTGCGCGGGCTGAAGGACACGCGCGTGCCGATGCTGCTGGCGGCCTTCGCCTACTGGGGCGTGGGCATGGTGATTGGCGCCGGACTCGGGCTGGGCCTGGGCATGGGCCCGCGCGGCATGTGGATCGGTCTGATCGCCGGGCTGTCGGTCGCCGCCGTGCTGATGGCCGGGCGCTTCCTGCGCAGCAGCGGCCGGCTGCCCCCGCGGAACCCTGGCTGACGGCGCCCGGCCGCGGAAGCACAGTGACCGATGGCGGATGACGCCGCCCGCCGCCAGCGGCGATACTGGCCGCATTGCCTTTTCCCGGTTGTCCGCCATGTCAGCACTGCCCCCGACCGCGCCGCGTCGACGCGGCCCCATCGCCCGCGTGATCGTGGGTGCCTGGGACGCGCTCAATTTCACCCGTCGCCTGGTGTTCAACCTGCTGTTCCTGCTGCTGGTGCTGCTCGTGCTGGCGGCGATCTTCAGCGCCGAGCGGGCCAAGCCGCTGCTTGATCGCACCACCCTGGTGATCGCGCCCGAAGGTGCCCTGGTCGAGCAGTTCAGCGTCGACCCGGTCAGCCGTGCGTTCGGCAAGATGACCGGCCAGGACACGCCCGAGGTCCGCCTGCGCGACCTGCTGCGCGTGATCGAGAAGGCCGCCGAAGACGAGCGCATCGAGCGCGTGCTGCTGCGCACCGATCGCATGGCGTTCTCCGGCTACGCATCGATGCGCGAACTCGCCGACGCCGTCGGCACGCTGCGCGAGGCCGGCAAGGAGGTCGTCGCCTACGGTGACTACTTCGGCCAGGCGCAGTACCTGCTGGCCGCGCAGGCCGACGAGGTCTACATGGATCCCTACGGCGGCCTGGTGCTCGAGGGCCTGGGCCGCTACCGCCAGTACTACCGCGAAGGCCTGCAGGACAAGCTCGGCGTCGACATCCACCTGTTCAAGGTCGGCGAGTTCAAGTCCGCGGCCGAGCCCTACATCCTCGACCAGGCCTCGCCCGAGGCCAAGGAAGCCGACCTGTACTGGATGAGCGACATCTGGCAGCGCTTCCTCGGCGACATCGCCACCGCGCGCGGGCTCGACGTCGCGGCGCTGGCGGCCGGCGTGGACGGCCTGCCCGAGGGCGTGCAGGCCGCCGGTGGCGACCTGGCCAGGCTGGCGCTGGACCAGAAGCTGGTCGACGGCCTCAAGACGCTCGAAGAAGTGCAGCAGCTGCTCGCCGAGCGTGGCGAGACCGACGAGGACAACGACAGCGGCGTGCGCGAGATCGCCTACGACGCCTACCTCCAGCACGTCACCAGCCCGATGGCCGCCGTCGACGCACGGCCGCAGGTCGCGGTGGTGGTCGCCGAGGGCGCGATCATGGGCGGCAAGCAGAACCCGGGCAGCGTCGGCGGCGAGTCGACCTCGGCCCTGCTGCGCGCGGCGCGCGACGACGACAAGGTCAAGGCCGTGGTGCTGCGCGTGGACTCCCCCGGCGGCGAAGTCTTCGCCTCCGAGCAGATCCGCCGCGAAGTGGTCGCGCTGAAGCAGGCCGGCAAGCCGGTCGTGGTGTCGATGGGCGACATGGCCGCGTCCGGCGGCTACTGGATCAGCATGGACGCCGACGCGATCTACGCCGACCCGTCCACCATCACCGGCTCGATCGGCATCTTCGGCATGTTCCCGACCATCCCGCGCACGCTCGAGAAGATCGGCGTGCGCACCGATGGCGTCGGCACCACGCGCTTCGCCGGCGCCTTCGATCCCACGCGCCCGCTGCAGCCGGAGGTGGGCACGGTGATCCAGAGCGTGATCGACAAGGGCTATCGCGACTTCATCGGCAAGGTGGCGACGGCGCGCGAGCGCAGCGTGGAACAGATCGACACCGTGGCCCGGGGCCGCGTGTGGAGCGGCGCACAGGCGAAGGAGCGCGGCCTGGTCGACGAATTCGGCGGCCTGCGCGACGCGCTGGCCAATGCCGCCTCGCGCGCCGAGCTGGGCGAGGACGGCTGGGGCGTGAGCTACATCGAGAAGCCGATGACGCCGTTCGAGAACTTCGTCGCCGGCATGGCCGAAAGCCGCATCGGCGCCAGCGTGATGGCCCGCAGCGGCCTGGCCCAGAGCCTGCTGGCCAGGGTGGCTCCCGAGCTGGTCGCCGAGCTGCGCTTCATCGAACAGGTCATGGCGCGCGGCGGCCACCCGGTGAAGGCCGTGGCCCACTGCTTCTGCATGCCGTGAGCAGCATGGACCGGTCGCGCTGGCGCCTCGATGGACAGCTGGCCCTGGTCACCGGCGGCAGCGCCGGCATCGGACGTGCGATCGCTTCGGAACTGCTCGGCTTCGGTGCGCGCGTGCTGATCGCAGCGCGCGACGGCGACGCGCTCGAGGCCACGCGCGAGGAGCTGCTCGAGGAGCATCCCGAAGGCGACGTGCGCGCGCTGATCGCCGACGTCGCCGACGACGAACAGCGTCGCGAACTGCTGGACTGGGTCGAGGACCAGGGCGAGGGCCTCAACATCCTGGTCAACAACGCCGGCGGCAACCTGGCCAAATCCTCGATCGACTACACCGAAGACGAGTGGCGCGAGATTTTCGAGGTCAACCTGTTCAGCGCCTTTGAACTCTCGCGCTACGCGCATCCGCTGCTCGCGCAGCATGCGGCCAGCTGCATCGTCAACGTCGGCAGCGTGTCAGGCCTCACCCATGTCCGCACCGGCGCGCCCTACGGCATGAGCAAGGCCGCGCTGCACCAGATGACCCGCAACCTCGCCTGCGAATGGGCCGAGGACGGCGTGCGCGTGAACTGCGTGGCACCCTGGTATATCCGCACCCGCCGCACCTCGCCGGCGCTGGCCGATCCGGATTACCTCGACGACGTGCTGCTGCGCACGCCGATGGGGCGCATCGGCGAACCCGAGGAAGTGGCCGCCGCGGTGGCCTTCCTGTGCCTGCCGGCGTCGTCGTATGTCACCGGCGAGTGCATCGCGGTGGACGGTGGGTTCCTGCGCTACGGGTTCTGAGGCTTCGCTATCGCCCCGGCCCTCAGCCAGCGCCTTGGCAGTCGTCGGGTCGTTCAGTAGGCCCGCACGCCGCCGCCGATACACTCGGAGACGGCAAGCAGGAGCGGGATCTGTCGCAGGATGCCCATCGGCCTAGCCATGGAGCCGCCTGACCTCGGCCACGGAGCCCGTGATCAGCTTCTCCAGCACCTCAAGGTCCACGTCGGAGAGCCTGCGGATGGACAGGCACGACTTGCCCATCTTGTGGCGCCCGAGTCGCGCAAGCAGTTCGGCCTGGTCGGCGCCCTCGGCCGTGAGGTAGACGCTGATGTCGTTCTTGCGCGGCGAGAAGCCGGTGACCGCCGTGTCGCCTTCGCGCCCGCTCGCGTACTTGTAGTGGTACGTGTCGAAACCGACGATGGCAGGTCCCCACATGGCGGCCGGCTTGCCCGTGATCCTGGCCATCATGGCGGCGAGCGCCTGGCAGTCTTGCCGACGCTGCGCATCCTCGATGGCTGCCAGGAATCCGGAGACGCTCGCGTCTGTTGGTCTGGTCTTGTTTTCGCTCATGGTGCTCGTGACTCCGCCTCCGGGTCCGCGCCGGCCCGGTGTTCATCCAGCACCGGTTGCACCCGCTCGCTCCAGAATTCGCGCACCGCTTCGGCGAGGGCCTCCCGTCCCGTATCGTTGACGATGACCACGTCGGCGATTTCCCGGCGCTCGGCGTCCGTTGCCTGGGCATCCACCCGTTTCCAGGCCTGCTGCCTGGACATGCCGCGCACGCTGACCAGGCGGGCAACCCGCACCTCGGCAGGCGACTCCACCACCAGCACCAGATCGAGTCCGACCCGCGGCTGGTCGGCCTCGACCAGCAAGGGCACGTCGGCTACGACCACGGCGTCGGGGCCGGCCTGCGCGGCACGGCGCGCGATCTCGGCGCGCACCCGCGGATGGATGATCTGGTTGAGCCTGGCCCGGGCGGCGTCGTTGCCGGACACGAGCTTTCGCAGGGCGCGGCGGTCCAGTTCGCCGCCCCCGGTGATCACTTCCTCTCCGAAGACCTCCCTGATTTCGCGGAGCGCTTCGGTGTCGCGCATGACCACCCGGCCGACCAGTTCGTCGGCGCTGATCACCACCGCCCCCAGTTCGCGCAGGTCCCGGGCCGCAAGCGTCCTGCCCGCGCCGATGCCACCGGTCAGCCCGATGGTCAGCAGGGCCGCGCTGTCCCGGGCCTGCCGCCCCAGACGGGTGGCCGGCGGATGGGTGTCGTGCTCCGGCTCGGTTCCCGGCTCGTACTCGGGCCGGATCACGTACTCGGCCATGTCGTGCTCATCCTCGCGCGCGCGCCGCCTGTATTCCTCGACCGGCAGGACCTGCTTCCACTGGCGCGTGCGCATCGGCTTGACCGTCCCGGCATCCTCGCGCAGCGCCCGCAGCAGCAGCACGCACAGGCCCATGACCAGCAACAGGACCGGCGCTCCGATGACGATGATGACCTCCTGCAGGGCGGCGAGCCCGTGCTCACCCGAGGTCACCAGGATCACGGCGCACACCAGGCCCACGGACAGGGCCCAGATCACGCGCTGTCGCTTGGGCCCCGGGTCTTCATGCCCGGAAGCCAGGTTGTCGAGCACCAGTGCGCCCGAGTCGAGGGATGTGACGAAGAAGATGGTGATCACGACGAGCGCCAGCACCGCCGTGAACCCGTACATCGGGAAGGACTGGAGGAACTGGAACAGCGCGGCCTCCACGTTGCCGTTGCTCACGATGGTTTCGGTCAGGGAGCCGGCCGTCGCCGCCGCCCGGTCGATCCGGAAGGCGCTGAACCCGAAGGTTCCCATCCAGATGACGACGAAGGCCGTCGGCAGGCCGATGGATGCGGTGACGAAGGCCCGTATCGAGCGCCCGCGCGAGATGCGGGCGATGAACAGCCCGACGAAGGGCGACCAGGTGACGGTCCACGCATAGTAGAAAACAGTCCAGTCCCCGGACCACCTGCCACCGCCGAAGGCATCGTTGAAGAAGGAGAGCATCGGCAGATGCGACACATAGGCCCCCGCCGACTCCACGATGCCGCGGATCGTGTCCATGCTGGCACCCCACATGAGCACGAACACCATGAGCGCGACCATCAGGACGATGTTCAGGTAGGAAAGCCGCTTGACGCCCTTGTCCAGGCCGGCCAGCGCCGAAGCCAGCGCGAGTGCGGTGATGAAGGCGATGATGCCGGCCTGCAGCCAGCCGTTCATGGGAACGCCCATGACGTAGCGCATGCCGGCGTTGATCTGCATCGCGCCGAGGCCGACCGACACGGCAAGCCCGAAGACGGTTGCCACCACGCAGGTGATGTCCACCGCCTTGCCCCACGGCCCGTGGATCCCCTCCCCGAGCAGCGGCTGCAGCGCCGAAGACACGCGCGGGGGCAGCCGGCGCTTGTAGGTGAAGTAGCCGAAGCACAGCCCCGGGATCACCAGCAGGGCCCACATGTGGATGCCGAAGTGGAAGTTGGCGATGGCCAGGGCCTGCATGGCCGCCACGTCGGTTGCCGGCATGGTCCCGTAGAGCGGCGGATTGGCGTAGTGGGTCACCGGCTCCGCCACGCCCCAGAACATCAGGACCGCACCCACTCCCGCCGCGAAGAGCATGCCGAACCAGGCCACTCCCGAATACTCCGGCTCCGCATCGTCATCGCCAAGCTTCACGCGTCCATAGCGACTGGCCGCCAGCCCGAGAGCGAAGATCACCAGCGCGGTCGTACCGAGGGTGTAAAGCCAGCCGAGCTCGTAGCGAAGGAAGTCTGCCACCACGCCAAATGCGCTCTGGAGGGGGCCGGGGAAGAGCGACATCGCCGCGGCGAAGGCGAAGATGATCAGCACGGAGACGAAGAACGTCACCGGGCCGGTCCGAAGGCCGAGGAAATCGTGCAGCCGGGTCAGCATGAACCTCTCCCGTGATCAACGTCCCGGGAATGATGTGTCGCGTACACGTGACGGTGTCGTGCCCGGTTGGCCCGGTCGCTGGCCTCGTGGTTCGCAGAGCGAGCAGGAGCAACAGTCATCTAGTCATGCGGGGAGGCCACCTGCTTCGATGCAAGCGCACGACGCACGAGTTCATACGCCGTCTCCTGGACGGCAGAGCGGGCAGTTCCTGTACCCGAGTTCGAGACTACGGCAACCGCCATGTCGTACTCGGGCACGAGCATGAAAAATGCCGCGCCGCCTGCCTGGGTTCCGCCATGGTGGAAGATCAGTGTCGGATCACCTGCGCCAAGCAGTCGCTCCGACGTGTCTATGCGCCAACCAGCGGCATAGTTCTGCGGATTCGGTGCGCCGTCGGATAAAAGCATTGGCGTCCACAGCAGCTGCTTTCCGGCATCCGAGACAAACCCGCTGCCAAGCAGTCGAATGCCCAGCCGCACCAGGTCAACAGGTGTCGAGACCATCCCGCCACCGGCGATCTTGTAACTGCTGTCGGTTGGATAGTCCGGCGTGAAGCGGCCCGAATCAGCACTGTAGAAGGACACCCTTCGAGGCATTTCGCCGGCGCGGTCCACGTCGGAATCCTGCATGTCGGCAGGCATGAAGAGCTGCTCTTCCAGCAAACGCGGAAAATCCATCCCGCTTGCTCCTTCCATCAAGCGGGAAAGCAAGGAATAGCCAAACGTGGAGTAGTTGAAGCCTTCGCCTGGAGTGAACAGCAGCTTGTCATCCCGGAAAAGCGACAGTCCTTCATCCACGCTGTTGAACGGCTGGTTCGAATACATCTCCCACCAGCCCAGCCACCAGGCCGGCATGGAATAGTGGCGCACACCTCCGCTATGCGACACCAATTGACGTGCGGTCAGTGGCGCAAGATGCGCTGGCATCCCCTGGACCTGGCTTGAAATCGGGGCATCCACGTCGACCTGTCCGGCATCCACCAACCGAGCCAGCAACACGCCGGTCAGCGCCTTGGATGTACTGCCCAGGCGGTAGCGGGAGCGCAGGGTTGCCGGAGTACGACTTTCGATATCGGAGTATCCGACTGCGCCCGCCCATTGAACAGTTCCGCCGTATCCGATGGCGCCGGACATCGATGGCAGGCCTGCCCCTGCACGCGCCTCGTGCAAGATCGTGCCGAATCCCAATGCAGCAGTCGCTTCGGTCGAAGCCAGCTGGTCGATCCTGTCATCTACCGGCGGAATCGATTCATCCGGATGCATCCATTTGAAGTAGAAGACGATGTTCGGGCCGGCAAGAACGAGCAGTATCAATGCCAGCCAGGCAGCAACGCGCAGGAGCTTCCCGGTGCGGCTTCGTGGCTGAACATCCGTGCCGCGTCGATAGGGCGTCGTCAATGGAGGGGCCTTTGAATGCCGTGTCAGGTCGTGAACGTTACAGCCTGGCCCACGACTGGCGAAGCCCCACCAGGTGCACCAGGCCGATGGCAAGGCAGATCGATGAGCTCACGACCCAGAACGTGATGCTGTTGCCGGGGAAATAGGCCATGACGGGCACGAACGCCACACCGCGACCGATGTAAACGGCCGTGACGGCACAGAGGACTGTCCGACGCAGCGGAAACTTGGGAAGCACTCCCGCAGCCGAGAGCGCGTAGGCACCCCAGATTGCCAGGACGGCGGCGATCGCCAGCGTAGCCACCGTGGGGTACCAGTGGCCCGCTGTGTGCAGCTGTGCCATCTGCTCTCCCGCGCCCAGGAGGCGGAAGAGCGGCGCACCTACCACCAGGCAGGCCAGATGCATGAGGGCGGCGAAGCAACTCAGGACGCCGCCGGCTAAGAGGAGCTTGTTGGTTGGACTTGCCACGTGATCTCCCTTGCTTGCCGGCCGGACGTGGTGCCGCCGATGGGCGAGCCGCTACCGTAAGTGAGCCCCAGCCAGCCCACTGCTCCGGCGGCGCAGTCCGCTACCCCGGGCGCCCGGCTCCTCCACGGCACGCCACGCGATCCATCGGGAACTCGACGACCCGGAGCGTCTCCCCGCGCATTCCCTCGATCCGCGCCCTGAGCCGGTGATCGCCCTCACGTGCGTAGGCCACGCGCTGGGGAAAGTCGTGCTGCAGGTTTTCGAAGACGACCTCCGACCCACTGATGCGCAGGACGGGAAACGTTGTCGTGCGCTGCCCGGACGGATGCGCGATGAAGGCGAGCGTCCCGTCCGGCAGATGGCGCAGCTCCATGAACTCGAACTGCGCGGTCTTGCCGTCCTTCACCGTGCGGCCCATGCCGAGCATCGTTCCGCCGGCAGGCGCCGACCACTGCTCGCCCGAGCCGGGTTCGCCCCCTTCGGACGCCCAGCAACCGGACAGCCAGGACAGGCTGGACAGCCCCGGCCCGGCGGCGGATGCGCTGGCCATCGCGAAGACGGAAAGCAGGAGCGGGATCTGTCGCAGGAAGCCCATAGACCTAACCATGAAGGCGCCTGACCTCGGCCACGGAGCCCACGATCAGCTTTTCCAGCACCTCAAGGTCCACTTCGGAGAGCCTGCGGATGGACAGGCACGCCTTGCCCATCTTGTGGCGGCCGAGTTGTGCAAGCAGTTCGGTCTGGTCGGGGCCCTCGGCCGTGAGGTAGACGCTGATGTCGTTCTTGCGCGGCGAGAAGCCGGTGACCGCCGCATCGCCCTCGCGCCCGCTCGCGTACTTGTAGTGATACGTGTCGAAACCGACGATGGCAGGCCCCCACATGGCGGCCGGCTTGCCCGTGATCCTGGCCATCATGGCGAGAAGCGCTTGGCAGTCTTCCCGACGCTGCGCATCCTCGATGGCTGCCAGGAATGCGGACACGCTCGCGTCGGTCGGTTGGGTCTTGTTCTCGCTCATGGTGTTTTGGAGTCCGTGATGTCGAGCAACTTCCGCATGACGTCACCCGTCAGGTCCTGGTCGGAGGTGCCGGTGTATTGTGCAGTTCGACGCCAAGCGCGCGGACGAGCTTGATGATCGTGTCATAGCGGGGCTTGGCACTGGGAAGGCGGGCGGTGGACAAAACTTGTCCACCCGCCGAGCTCTGAGGCCGGAGCGCCGGGTCGGGAGGCCGGAATGCGGAGCAAATTGATCCACCCACCGAGCGGAACGGGTGAACGGGCACGCAAGTAGGCCGGGACACCGCGCGAAGAGCCCGGAACGCCACGCCCGGAAGCCGGGCAATCGGGCAAAGAAGGTGGAAGCCGGGGCCAGGAAGGCGATATCGCTGCAAGACCCTCGATCGAGCGAATCGAAGAGTTCACCGGGAAGCCGCACTTCGCGCATTGATTCGTGACCGCACCATGCCGCTGAAAACGCCATCGCGGCGGACCCATGCGTGGAACAGTGCCGCCGAAAGATGCCCCAGCACCAGCGCGAACAGCAGCCACGCCAACACGCCGTGGGCATCGCGCAGCACTGCGTATACGGCAGGATGGGCCGGCGCAATCGGCGGCAGCACCACGCCCGCGCCCAGGGTCACCGGCCACCCGCCTGCCGACCTGACGCCCCAGCCGAGCAGCGGCATCGCCAGGAACAGCGCATACAGGGCCCAGTGCGACCCTCTTGCCGCCAGCACCTGCCAGCGCGGGAGATCCGGCGGAAGATCCGGGACACCGGAGATGAGCCGGTTTGCCAGCCGCACCAGCCCGAGCAGAAGAATGGCGATGCCCAGTGGCTGGTGAAGCGCAAGAAGCCAAGGCCGATGGGTGAGGGAGCTCATCATTCCGACGCCGATGAACAGCATGGCGATGATCGCCAGCGCCATCAGCCAGTGGAGGATCCTCGCCAACAGGTTGTAGCTGCCCGGGGCGGTCACCGCGGTGCCTCCTTGCCCACCGCATCGGTGGCTTTCCCGTAGCCGATCTCGCGCTGCCTGGCGTTGTAGGAGTGCGCGTAGATGCCGGCCCTGGCCGCAAGCACCGGATCGTCGGACAGCTCGATGCCCGGGGGCACCAGCGTGGGGTCGAAGTTGATGTCTCGACATGCGCCGGTGGCCTGTTCAAAGACCCGGCGGACTTCAAGCGTGCCTGCAACGACCTGCTCCCGGGAGTCCGGCCACGGCTGCGACGGATCGTCGGTCGGGTCACCGGGTTCGGCAATCTGCAAGACCAGATCCCATTTCAGCGGCGCATGGGAAAGCTGCTCCGCCAGGCCGTCAAAGAGCATGTTGACGCCACCCTTGTCCCGCTCTTCAGCGGTTGCCGCGACAAATGGCGCATGCGGGCGGAATGACCACCTGACAGCCTGCCGCTCTCCCGCTTCGCCAACAAAAAAGTATGCGTGCATGGCATGGAGCCGGGCCCCGGAAAAGTTGCCCGGCCAAGGCGTCTTCTCAGACGCGGCCATATGCTTGGCCGCCTCGGGGTACCTGGCCAGGAACGCGGACACCTTGGCCGGGTCCGGTTGCCCGGTGGCGGGGTCCGGCGTGGTGGCCTTCCCCAGGGCAAGGAAGCCCGGCGCATCCCGGGTGGGGAAATACGGCGAGTTGTTCAGCTTCATTCGCCACTGCTGGCCGTCGGCATCGAGAAGCAGCGCCATGCTTACGGTTTTGGTCGACCTGTCGTCCGCGTACGGGCTGCCGGCGCCGATGGAGAACCGCCCGATCACCGGTGTCTGCGGCGCGGAAAAAACCCGGGCCCTGGAAAGACCGGCTGCTTCGGTGCTTGGCCGGAAAACGCCATCGAAGCACATCCCCTTCCCATGCGCGCGCCGATAACCGGCGGGAAAGGATGGCGGGGTATTTTCGAGGAAGGTGGAGGTCGTGATGCGATCGCCAACACGGCCCGAGGTGAACAGAAAGGCGGCAGCCAAGCCGCCAGCGATCAGCGCGATGGCGACCAGGGCGGGCCAGTGCTTCCTGGGGTTCTTTCCGGAATTCACGATCAGACCTCGCTACGCATACGTGGGACTGAACCGCCCCGGGAATCCGCCATGGCGAGCTCACGGGTGGGCCGATAACAGGCTGCCTCGGCTTTGACCGGCGGGATGTTCCTCACCGGCTCCAACCGGCGCCGGTGGTTGAGCCAGCCCACCGGACTCTGGTCCGCTACTCAACCTTTTGCTGAGAGTCAGACCGCGCGATGAGCTGCGGGCCGAGGGCCTGGCAGTGGCTTGAGCGAATTGTTAGATGCAAGTCGCACTTAGTGAGCACTTGTTTTAGACAGCAGGTTGAGTACTGCCACACCACTGACTATGAGCCCCATGCCAACGAAAGCCCATACGTCAAGTTTTTGCCCATGGACGATCCACGCGACGGCCGCGACCAACACGATTCCGAGCCCTGACCAAATTGCATAAGCAATTCCTACCGGAATGGATTTCAGCACCAGAGAAAGGAAGTAAAAGGCAACACCGTAACCGACGACAACGACCGCAGATGGAACAAGCTTGGTAAATCCTTCACTGGATTTGAGTGCAGATGTTGCGACTACCTCAGCAAAGATCGCAATAGCCAGCAATAGCCAAACTTTCATCAGTTCTCACCGACGCGTGTGCAACGCATTGTGCGCGATTAAAGACGGAAGCGACAGATTGCGCCGCTGTTGTAGCTATGCGCACGAGCGTACTTCCTCTGGCATCTAACGCCTAAGCTAAGCCGAAACGCGTAGCGGATCGGAGCACATGGCAAGCTGTACCTGCCATGTGCTTTGCGGAGCGAAGCGGTTTCGGCTTGAACGCATTGTTAGGCCTCCGCGCCAGCTGTAGCCGGTGTGCGGTTAGTCAGTAGCGACCCAGTTGCCCCGCGAATCCCGCCTCAGTTGAACATCTTTGGTGATCGAGGGGCAGCAGTTTGCATCCCCAGGTGCATGTTCCGACGTCTCGAGAACAATACTATTGTGCGTGCTACGCACAATTCTTCCCCCTAGACCTGAGTAGCTAACATCTACGGTGGGCGATGACTGGGCTGGGTCGACTACATACGAGTCGCCCGTACGAACGTTCACAATGGCGATGTTCGTAGTCGTAGTGCCGGAACCGCCGAGGCATCCTATATCGCCGTGCCAAAGCACAGCAAATGTCGCGCTTTCTCGATCTTCCCAGCTTGTGTAGGGGGACAGCGTGGCAATGTCGTCTGAGGTGACCTCTACATCTCCGCAGGAGATAGAAGATCCGTACATCGACACCACTGAAGCCACGTTTTGGTCTACGTCATTCGAGTTGATTGACTGCGAGTGTGCGAGTGAAGGGGCGAGCAAAAGAGCAAAAGACAAGTACGTTATCTTCATTGGTTCTCTACTAAAGGGTTGGATGGATGATGCGCGTGGTTGGTTATTTTAGGCCTAACGCTAAGTAAGCCCCACCTTTGGGGCGGTACAATTCGAATTACAGTGCAAGAGTGAGGCGGTATGCATTACCGCCCCGAATATGCCGGTATGCGCCGACGTCATTCGTCATGTCGACCAGGCGCATGATGAGCCTGCAACGTCCTCCGGCGGGGACTCATAGCGCCAGTCCGGACGTCAACCTTCAATCGGTTCTTGTCGGCCAGCAGCGCCTTCACCCAGTCGTTGAGCTTCAGGTAGGGGCTGACGAGGATCGGGCGATCCCTGGCGTCTTTGATGAGTTCTTCAAGGAAGTAGTTGCTCGCGCTGGTGTTGAGAAACTTTGCCACGGGCTACTCCTGTTCCGGCCAGAAGGCCAGGCGCTGAATCACGCCCGGTCGAAACGTACCGGCTCGGGGCCGCGGTTCTGCGAACGGACCACGACCGTGCCGGCCAGCTTGTCGTGCCAGCCCTGCTTCTTCGGGTCAAACGCGACCCAGATGATGCCGAGGAACAGCGGGATTATGGATACGAAGTACGCGACGTAACGGCCGATCGCCTGCCCCACGCTCATCGGATTCCCGGTTCTCGCATCCACTACGCGCGCAGACACGGCCATCTTCCCGGGTGTCGCCTGCTTGTGGACCCAGAACAGGACTACTGCGACGAATGGCATGACCCATGAGATCAGGAAGTCTGCGGGACCGGCAATAAAAGAAGCTTCGTCGTTGGTGAAATACCCCCACCCATAAAACGTGACGAGCAGCGGAATGCTCACCAACATGATGATGATCCAATCGATGATGCTCGCGCCAGCGCGTGCCCAAAAGCCTACGTACTCCAGTTCCTGGTCCTGCATTTGAAACCCCCTGTCTGGTTGTGTTGCTCAGTGTTGTTCGATGCTGTCGCTCAGATGCACCCGGTTGTACTGGCGGGCAGGATAGAAGGACGCCCGGGCTGCGGAAGCCCGGGCGACTGCCTACCCCGCAACATAGCCACCCTCCTGCTCCTGCGCCCGCCCCAGCGCTACCAGCATCTCCACCAGCTTTGGCAGCCGCCTCTTCCATGGGCCGCGTGCAATGAACCTGGCCGCGATCCCATCGATTGAGAGCGGCACTGGACTCGCAGCGAGGACATCGGCCACGGCGCGCACCTGGTCAACGGCGTCCTTCGGCCAAGGCATTGGCTTGGTAGCTTGGCCGGCAGCAGGCTCTTGGTCGGTCCCGGCTGCTTCACTGGCGTCGCGATCCGTGTCGAAGCGGGCCTGGTCTGGTTCGCGCCCGCGGGCGGGTTCCGGGTTCTGGAACTCTGGACGCAGCCAGCGGACGAGGCCTCGGGCTTCCTCGGCGGCGCGTTCGGCATTGAGGGCGACCAGGCGTTCGAGAATCGCTTCGTCGAACGCGCGCTTCGCATCCTCGCGCGTGGGTGCGGGGCCTCCATGCACCTGGCGTTCGCTTTCAGGCAGATCGCGCTCGGAGTCGCCCAACTGTTGCAGGCTGTCGGGCGGCTGGTTGCCGTGGGCGGCGCGCAACAGCGGCAGCAGATCGCCCCAGCCGTAGGCGTACAACACGGCCTCGTCGAGTTCGTCGTGCAGCTGGCGCAGGACGGAGACCAGACCTTGTTCGTGCATGGCGCGCTCCTTCGCGGTCAGCGGCTGGCCGCTGCGCAGGGCGTCGAGCACGTTGTACATACCGGTCAGGGTGAGGCCGGGGTGGGCTGCCTGCTGGCGCTTGCGGTGTGCGTTGAGCTGTTCGGCGAGGTTGCGGATCCGGTCGGAAGGGTATTCGCCGTAGGTCTTTGTGGGGCCTGGCGTGCCGTCCGGGTTGTCGAGGGCGACACCGATGGGGCCGCCGAATTTGTCTGCGGCGTGAAGATCGGGGAAGGGAAATGTCTCAAAACATCGAGTCTTGTTGTAGCGAGGTCGGTCCTCGAGCGTGCCTCCTGCGGCCAACGCCCAAGTCACATGAACGGTACTCGACAAGATGCCCAACAGCGCAGCGTCGTCGCTAGCGATGTTGATGAGCATGTTGTCGGGCAATGTTTCTTCATCAAGGAACCCAAACACTCGATGTTTGGAGGTCTCAACCGTGGCGATGAAGCGGCGCAGGCCGCTCATTGCCTGGCGCATTACCGGTCGCTCCCATCCAAAACGCCACCACTTATCGCGAATTGCTGCGCGCCGATTCTGATCGCGCTCCGGTTTCACGTAATCGAAGACTCGCTGATAAGCCGCTGGATGCAGGCGCGCCGCCTCATCCCGGTTGTGCCCAAAAAAATCGATCACAGAGACGTTGCGCGAAAGCTGCATCACGTCACGACCGTTCACATAGCGGCGAATCACCCGCTTGGCCCGATCGCTGGTGGCGCTAGCGCGCATCTCCTGCGCGAGAGGTTCGTCGACAATGAACCCTGCTCCATAGAGCTGGACACCAGGGGACGACAGCCCCGCGTTCGCAGACAACGGCAAAGCGGAAGGCACGTCCGCTCCCACCGTCAGGTCCGCGTTAATTACGCCGAAGCGATCTGCAACCGTGACTCCGACATCTCCCTTACCCGAAGCTTCATCCACGACCTCGGAAAGGCGCCCAGTCCGGGTGTCTGCACGCCCGACGGTCATTGCAATTCGTACGGCCGCACCGTCTGCGGAATCCACCCACGGATGGTCGGGCACCGCAAATGCAAGCCCGAAGGTGGACCCCTTGCTCCGGGCCGTGACATGCTTCTCTACGACGCGGCGTTGGAATCCTTGGCCAATGCTGTTGGTGGTAATGAAGCCAAACGCTTCCAGGTTTCCCGCCCCTACTGCGTCGGCAGCTTTGTCCCACCAGAACATGACTAGGTCCGCCTTTGGCGGAATGTCCGGATAAACGGACCAGAGGGCGTCGACGTAGCCATCGCCGAGCACTGCACGCAGGCGCCAGCCGCCAATGAAAGGCGGATTCCCCACGACAAAATCCGCCTCCGGCCACGCCGCCTTCCTCGGATTCAGATACCGCTCCACCGGCCTCCGCGCTTCCTCGTCCGGCACTTGCTCCCCGGTCACCGGCGACATCTTCATCGTCTCCCCATCCCACCGCGTCACCGGCACGCCGCGCTCGTCGGTCACGAACTCCACGCCGTCATGCGCCAGCACCGCATCCCGGTTCTCGATATTCCGGAAGTCCCGGATCACCGGCTGCGGCGGGTGCACGTCGCCGCGCGTCCGGTAGTGCCACTGCAGGTAGCCGATCCACAGCACCACTTCGGCGATCGCCGCGGCGCGCGGGTTGAGCTCGATGCCCAGCAGGTTGTGCGGGTCCACGGTCTCGCCGCCGGCGGCGTCGGCGCGCTCGCCGCCCAGGGCCAGGCCGGTCTGGCGGTAGCCGAGTTCGTCGAGCGCATTGAGCACCTCGCCTTCCAGGCGCTTGAGGTGTTCCAGGGTGACGTACAGGAAGTTGCCCGAGCCGCAGGCGGGGTCGAGCACGCGCACGGTGCACAGGCGGCGGTGGAAGCGCAGCAGTTCGGCGATGGCGGCGTCGGGCTTGTCCTCGGCGGCGAGCGTGCCTGCGGCGGCCTGGGCCTCGCCCCATTCCTTGCGCAGCGGCTCGATCACCGTCGGCAGCACCAGGCGTTCGACGTAAGCGCGCGGGGTGTAGTGGGCGCCGAGCTTGTGCCGGTCCCTGGGGCTGAGCGCGCGTTCCAGCAGGGTGCCGAAGATGGCCGGCTCGACGTGCTTCCAGTCGGCGTGGGCGGCTTCCAGCAGGAGGTCGAGCTGGGCGCGGTCCAGCGGCAGGGTGTCGGGCTGCTTGAACAGCTTGCCGTTGAAGCGCAGCACGTTGCCGGCCAGCACCGCGGAGAAGCCGCCGGCGTCCATGTCGCGCCACAGCTGGGCGAGCATGCGCATGGCTACGTCGGGCTGTTCGGCGTGGCGCGCCAGCAGGTCGCGCAGGCTGTCGTGCGGCAGCAGCCGCACGTCCTCGGCGAACATGGTGAACAGGCAGCGCATCAGGAACTGGGCGACGGCCTCGGGATCGTGGCCGGCGTGGCCATCGACGCCGCGCTCGAGGCTGCGGGCCAGCCGCGCCAGGCGGTCGGCGATCTCGCGGGTGACGCGGGCGGATTCGCGGCTGGGATCGAGGCCGAGCGGGTCGGTCCAGATGCGCTGCAGGCGCTCGCGGATCTCCGGGCGGCGCAGGTCGGTGAGCGTGATGCGGTGGCTGCGCGGGTCCGGGAACGGCACGTAGGTCGCGCCGGAGCGGCTGAATTCGGAATACAGCTCGATGCGGTGGCCCACGTCCACCACCACCACGAACGGCGGGCGGCCTTCGGCGGCGGGCAGGGCGCGGGCATAGGCCTCGGCCTGGCTGCGGGCGCGCAGGATGGCGTCGTCGAAGCCCTTGGTGTGCGCGCCCTGCTTGAGCTTCTTCGACTCGAGGACGAAGGCGCCGCGACGGTACAGGTCGATGCGGCCGGCGCTGGTGCTGCCGTCGCCGTGGGCGAAGGTGATGGGGCGCTCGAACATGTAGTCCTGTTCGGGCGTGGGGTGCGGGGCGTCGACGCCGAGCAGGCGGCAAAGGTCGATCAGGAACGACTGCGAGGTCGAGAGTTCCGATGCGGTGACGCCCTGCCAGCGGGCGATGAAGGCATCCGCGGCGGCGCTGTCGGCCTGCGGTGCGATGTCTGCGTCTGCCACGTCGGGGGCGGGCCCCCCAGCCCGTGGTGCGTGCGTTGTGCACGCAAGGATACGTCAACTCAGCGCATGGGCTCCGGCGTGGGCTGAGGGTTGGGCTCGCGCACGGGCTCCGGTTCCGGATGGTCGGGCTCGCGCAGCGGCAGCGGTGCGGTGGGGTCGACGGGGCGGTCGGGAACGGGATCGATGGGCTGGTCGGGTACGGGGTCGTGCGGCTGGTTGGGAACGGGATCGCGCGGCTGGTTGGGGATCGGATCACGGGCGGGATGCGGGATCTGGCCGGGGATTTTCTGCGGGGTGGGGTCGGTGGTCATGCGGGTGCTCCAGGCGGGGGTGCGCCTGACCGTAGCGTTGGCGGGATTGGATCGGCGTGAATCCGACGGCGCTCAGCCCCGCAGCAGCTCCTGGAAGTCCGCGGCATTCGGCGTCGCGTGTCCGTGCGCGGTGTTGTCGAACACCACCCAGGCTTCGCCGCCCGGCGGCAAGGTCGATGTCACGCGTGCGGCCAGCGAGGCCAAGGCGTCGGCGTTGTAGGCGCTGTAGTACGTGCGTGGCGAACCGTGCCAGCGCCAGTAGCGCAGCGCGGGGTCGCCACCGGGTTCGGCAGCCCCCGCGACCGGCGCGGGATCGGCGGCGACGCGTGCGATGCGGTGGCGCTGCCACAGGGCGTCGATCTTTGGCGCGAACCAGCTGGCGTGGCGTGGCTCGCAGGCGACACCGCCCGCCCAGCGCCGGCGCAGGGCGGCGAAGAAGGCGTGGGCGACACGCGCGTCGTGCGGCAGGCCCGGTGGCAGCTGCACGAGCAGGCAGCCGAGCTTGTCGCCGAGGCCACCGGCCTGTTCGAGAAAGGCATCCAGCAGCGGCATCGTCGCTTGCAGGCGGTGCTCGTGCGTGATCGTCTTCGGCAGCTTGACCGAGAAGCGGAACCCGTCGGGCACGCTGGCTGCCCAACGGGCATAGGTCGTTGGGCGGTGGGGACGGTGGAAGGAGGAGTTGATCTCGACCGCGCTGAAGCGCGTCGCGTAGCGCGCGAGCGTGCTGTCGCCGGCGCCGAACAGATCGCGGTGCTGGCTTGCGATGGACCAGCCGGCGGTGGCGGTGCGGACCGGAGGCGTGACAGGTGGGCGCGGCATGGGGCGATGGGCGGCGTGGGGGCTTCGACGGGTGATGTGTCATCGATAGCAGCCGCGCGGGCCGGGGCCCGTGAACGTGCTGGACCATTCGCGCCGCTTGCGCGCCGGCCGTCGCGCACCGCCCTTGATCCCCGCCTCACCGCCCGCGGTGATACTCCCGCCATGCCCGAAGGCCCGTCCATCGTCATCTTGCGCGAGGAAGCCGCGCACTTCGCCGGCCGCAAGGTGCTGCGGGTGTCGGGCAACAGCACGCAGGACATCGGCCGCATGCACAACCGCAAGGTCCTGGCCGTGCGCAGCTGGGGCAAGCACTTCCTGCTCGAGTTCGCCGGCTTCAGCCTGCGCATCCACTTCCTGCTGTTCGGCAGCTACCGCATCAACGAGGGCAAGGACACGCCGCCGCGGCTGTCCCTGGGTTTCAGCAAGGGCGAAGCGCTGAACTTCTATGCCTGCTCGGTGCGCTTCATCGAAGGCGACCTCGATGACAGCTACGACTGGAGCGGTGACGTGATGTCCGACGACTGGGACCCCGCGGCCGCTCGGCGCAAGCTGCGGGCGCGGCCGGACGCACTGGCCGCCGACGTGCTGCTTGACCAGGATGTGTTCGCGGGCGTGGGCAACATCATCAAGAACGAGGTGCTGCACCGGATCCGCGTGCATCCGGAAAGCCGTATCGGTGCGCTGCCGCCGCGCAAGCTCGGCGAACTGGTGGCGCAGGCGCGTGAGTACAGCTTCGACTTCCTCCGCTGGAAAAAGGACTTCGTGCTGAGGAAGCACTGGCAGGTGCATGCGAAGACCACTTGTCCCCGCGACGGCACGCCGCTGAGCTACCGCAAGCACCTGGGGCAGGCGCAGCGGCGGGCGTTCTGGTGTGACACGTGCCAGCGGCTGTACGCGGCGGAGGGGCTGGGGCAGCCACGGCCCAGGCCGCTTGCCGGAAGGCCAACGGCGCCCCGGCGGGGAAAGGGATAACCCGACCCCATTCCCGGCCGCACGCGCTTGCATGCCGCAACGGGCAGGTGTTACATCCGTTGGACACCGTGCAAGGAAGCGCCCGATGAGACGATGCCGCCCCGCCGCGCCCGCCGCCGTGCTCGCCATGGCCCTGGCCGCGCCCCTCCTGCTGCAGGGATGCCAGACGAACATGAGCAACGACGCATCTGCCGACGCGCAAAGAGATGAAGCCGCGGCTTCCGGCGAGCTGTACTCGCCTTGGCCGCTGAAGTTCAAGAAGCACAATCTGGGCATCCATTGTTTTGATACCTATGGATGCAAGGTGGTGTATGACGGGCGGGTGCAGGCGATGCAGAATCCTGATGTGCTACGGCCGTCGTCCGAAAGCATCGGTCCGGATTATCGAAAGAACTGGCTTGGCGGAAGGCTGGGGTTTCACAACTTTCCGCCGCCAATGAGAGTGAGCTGGATGTCGAAGGATGGCGTCTCACATGAGACATCAATCGATTTCGGGCAACTCTTCAGCGACGAACTTGTTCGACATAACGTGCCGCGAGAAAAGATCCCTTCATTCGCGACGTTCGGAAATCCGGACATACAACTCGAGGTGAATGACCGCACGATCAACGTCTACATGCTTGCTTCCATCCCGCTGAAGGAGCCGCGGATTCCCGGCAACCGATTCAGCACGATGCAACGCGATCTGATCCTGATTCATACGGAATCGTTCTAAGAAGCTAGAAGCAAGGAGCGCCACGCCATGGGAGGCGGGAAGCTAGGTGGCACCAGCGCGAATCAAGCCGAAACGCCGCACCTGCAGACATACGACGCGGCTCGCCGAGATTTGTCCGAGATGCGGGTTCCGGTCCTGTATCGGAACGATGATTCGAACAGCTACGTGTACTTCGCTGCCTTTGACGGTAGCGGTCAGGATGCACGTCGCGTGGGAGGGGTGCCGACCAATGTCGGTGCAATCAACGAACAGATCGAGATCCTCGCTGAGCAGAGTGGGCGCCGCATCGCGTCTGGGTACGTCGCAGGTCCGGGCACGCAGCGGAATCCGGTCGTAATGGTTCTCGACAACGCCCTTGCCTTCAGCTACGACGAGCGCATCATCCAGATGTACCGGCAGTGCGCGAACCAAGCGCAGCACTGGCTCGCGGACAACCCCAGCGCCGAAATCCACATCGCCTCCATCGGCTACAGCCGCGGCGCCACGCTGATCCCCGGTTTCGCCCGCCTGGTCGAGCAGCACGGCATTCTTGACCCCACCGGCCTGGCCTTCCACAAGAACGAAAGCGGGGAACTCGTCGCCACCAGCTCGCGCCCACCGCTGGTCCCACCCGGCCAAACCGCGCACGCGGTTGCCCTGTTCGATCCCGTCGCCACCGGCCTGCCGAAGAACTACGACATGCGCCTGCCGTCATCGGTGATCTCGGGCTATTCGCTGCTGGCCGCCGATGAACGGCGGCGGCTGTTTTCGCACACCACGATGATCGGCGACGGCGTCACGCCGGACGGGCGTTTCGGTCGCAGCACGGTGGCGGGCTCGCACTCCGACGTGGGCGGCGGCTATCGTGCGAACGGACTTGAGATCCGCTCCGGCAACGTGATGGTCGGCTATCTCAACGCGCTGATGGATCGCCCGCTGCTGTCTACGCGCGAGGTCCCCAATGATCCCGCCATGAGCGTCGTCCATCGGCCGGAACAGGCGATGTTTGGCCTGTTCTCCATTGGCGCATCGAAACCCGGCGAACGCTACGTGCGCGAGCGCCTCTGCGTGGTGGTCGATCCATGCACCGACGCGGTGCCGCGTGACGAGGCGCTGGCGGCGCGCTTCAAATACCGGTCGCCATCCGTCGCACCCATGCCGTCGCCGGAGGTCGCGATGTCACCGCTTCACGACCCCGGGCACCCCGGCCATGCGCTGTTCCGGCAGGCGCTGGACGGCGTGCACGCGCTCGATGCCCGCTTGGGGCGGGAGCCTGACGCGGGCAGCGAGCGCCTGGCCGCTGCGCTGGCGGCGACGGCCGGCCGCGAGGGGCTGCGGAGCATCGACCACGTTGTCGCTGGCGACAGCGGCCGCCGGATTTTCGCGGTGCAGGGCCTCCTGCACGATCCGGCGCAACGGCGGGCGTGGGTGGATACGGTGCCGGCGCTGGCGCAGTCGCTGGCTGAGAGCGCACGTCAGCTGGAAAGCCCGCGCCCGGAGCTTTCGGGCATTTCGGTGGAAGGCTTGAGCCCGGAACTTCTGGCAGTGCCGCATCGCGATCCGGCGCCGCTGCACCCGGCGCCCGCGCTCTTCCCGCACTAGCGCGTCGCCGGCAGTCCGCAGGTGGTATCGCCGAGGATCGTCGCCACGCGTGCGAACTCTTCCTGCAGCGGCGCCTTGGCGTCGCCGCGGGCGTAGCGCCAGCCCGATTCGATCTCGCGCCCGCGCTGACGCCAGCCTTCGCAGGCTTCGCCGTCCGGGATGCGTTCGCAGCGGTCGTACTGCCATTCGCAGGCGGCGCCGGCGGCGAGGCCGGGGTCGCCGTTGATGCCGACGGTCTGCAGCGCGACGCAGCGCGGCTGCGGCTCGGATGATTCGCTGACGTAGCGGTCGTTGCCGGGAGTGTGGCAACGGTAAATCGGCGGTGGCGGCAGGCGGTCGGCGTCGGCGATGCGTGCCGGCGGCGGTGCGTCGGGCCGTTCGGCAGCTGGCACGGGTTCCGCGGCGGCGGCCGGGGTCGGGTCGGCTGCCGCGGGCGGCTGTGGCAGCGGCACATAGACCGGCATCGGCGGTGGCGGCTCCACCACCGTGCGTTCCTGCCTGCTGCCGGCAGGGCAGGGCTCGTCGTTCTGCACGGTGAGCGCGCCGCTGGCGTCGGTGCAGCGGTAGATCACGACCTGCGGCGCGGCCGCCGCCGCGGTCATGGCGATCGCGGCGATGGCGATGGCGATGGCGATCAGCGTCGCCAGGCCCGGGCGGCCCGGGCAGCGTGGGGTGGATCGATACATCAATACGTCCTGCAGTCGCGGTCGATGCGGGCGTTGATGCCACGCTCCTCGACGCGCAGGGTATCGCGCTCGCGCTGCTGGGCATTGAAGAAGCGGGTGCGGATGGCGTCGCGGCGGTCGGCCAGGCGGGCGCAGGTCTCGGCCGCCGGCAGCACGTGGCATTGGTCGCGCTCCCACGTGCCGGCGCCACCCGGCCAGCCGTGGCCGCCATGTGGCGGACGCGGACGTGAGCCGAGGCTGCCGGGATCCGGGCGCGGCGGGTCGGGCGGAATGCTGATGCGGCTGATCGGCGGTGCGCTCAGGCCGTTGCCGGCGGAAACGGTCGGGCCGCGGCTGCCGATGTCGCCGCGACCGTGGCCACCGGTGTCACCGCGGCCGCCATGACCGGGACGGCCGCGAGGCCCGGCGCCGATGCCTACGGGATATCCCGTCGTCCACAGCGGCACCCAGCGCGGCTCGCCGTCGCCGCTGTCGCTCTGGTAGACGCTGCCGTCCGGGCGTACGCATTCGTACAGGGGCTGCGGCGGCTGTGCGACCACGTATTGCACGGTTGGTGCCGGAGCCGCTTCGGGCGCGCGCGGGGCGTCCGGCACCGGCGCAGGCTCGCCGTCCACCGGGCGCACCATGCTGCGCACGTCCTGTTGCGTCCCGTCGACGCAGGGCACGTTTCCGATGACCACATGGCCACCGGCATCAGTGCAGCGATAGATGGTGACGTCGTCCTGGGCCGGCAGCGGCGCAATGGCCAGCACGGCCAGCGCAAAAAGAATGACGGACACGGCGGCACTGGAGCGGATCCGGATCATGGGTGCATCTTGCGCCAGCCGCGTCCACGGCGAAAGCCGGCGCGCTCCTACAAGCGCAACGGGACGCCGGTCAGGGCATCGCGGATAGGCGTGGGACGGTCGTTTCCGCCGGTGTCGCCTTCCAGCACGGCATCGAGCGCCGCGAACAGCGCAGCGTCGGCCTCGGCGAGTATGCGCGGCGGGGGTGCGCCCGCTGAATTGGCGCTGGTCGACACAAGTGCGCCGCCGAAGGCATCGCAGAGGCCGGCCACCAGCGGGTGCGCGGTGACGCGCACGGCGACGCCGTCATGCTCGCCGGTGATCCAGCGCGGCACGCGCGCGGTGGCGGGCATGACCCAGGTATGCGGGCCCGGCCATGACGCATAGACTTCTTCGCGGCGTGCATCCGGCAGCGCGCCCCAGTCGACCAGGCCTTCGAGCTGCGTGGTATCGGCGGCGATCAGGATCAGGCCCTTGTCCACCGCGCGTTGCTTCATCGCCAGCAACCGCATGACCGCGGCCTCGTTGAATGGATCACAGCCAAGGCCCCAGACCGCCTCGGTCGGATAGGCGATGACGCCACCACGGCGCAGCGTGGCGGCGGCAGCTTCAAATTGTGGTGACCGGTTCATCGGGGCAACAGGGCTGCGGAAAGGCGTGGTGCCGGCCGGCTGCGGCCCGCGCCGACAGCTTACCCCGCCATGCAGGGCAGGCCCGCGGAAGGATGGCCCGGACGGAGCGGAGTCGCTTGCTGCCGGACGACATCGTGCTCCCGCTCGCCGATCGTGTTCACCACCGCCAGCCGGCGGTCGGACTCCTCGACGGTGACGAGCGCGGCTTCGGCCGCGGACACCGATGCCCGCCGGTGTGCCGGGTCGTCCAGCCGCCCTTCGATGGCAAACACGTTGCCGGTTGTACCCATCAGCACATGGTCGACGCGTCGCAGCGTCATGCCGGGCGCGACGGGCGCGTCCGCCTCCGGACAGGCGTCGGCACCCTTGCACCGGGCCAGCAGGCTCCGGCTGATGCGCTCGCTCGCCTCGTCGTAGGGCTTGCCGTTGGCCTCGTCGATCGCACGGACGCCGGAGCGGATGCGCTCGTACATGGCGTGGTCGGGGTGCGAGGGGTTGGTGGGGTCCAACGATTCCGGAGCGTTGCCGCCGCGTTCGGGAGCCGCCTGATCAACGCGCTGGGGCTGCTCGTCGTCTGGTTGCAGACGGCCTGCATCCAGGTCGGCGATGAACTCCGGTGTCAGCACCGCATGCCAACGATCGTACTGGCTGCGGCGATGCTCAAGACCGTTGGTGCCACCGTTGATCCGTCTCGTGGCGGCGAGCACGTCTTCCCGGTCTGCCACAGGCACATTCGCTTGCCAGAACGCCACGGCAATGCGGGCTGCGTTCTCGGGCTCGGCTGCCAGTCCAGGATTGGCCTCGAGCCCCAGGCCAAGTTCTTCTCCCATGGCTCGATAGTTGTCGCGGCCAGTCAGCTGGATGTATCCGCGGCCGCGATAGCGGTAACCGTCTCCCGCCTCGTCATTGCCCATGCGGGCGCCATACATGAGTTCGGCGAGAGCTTCGGGCCGTCCGCGCACGGCCTCGAGACGCGCGTTCTCAAGGGCGATATCGCCCTCGCGCCTGGCCCATCGCACGGGAATCTGGTCGATTCCCCGTGTGTAGGCAAAAGACTCCTCCAGGGCGGTGAGGTTGCGGGACTCCGCGCTGATCTGGGCCATGAAGTTGGCCATCTCCTCTCGCGAACTGATGCCTGCGTCCCTCGCTGCCTGGAGCATTTCGAGCTCTCTTGGAGTGGGCATGACGCGTCACTCCCGGGGCAGCGCTGTGTCGTCGATGGTTTCCGGGTCGAAGTCGACGAAGTCCATTTGACCAAAGTCGTCTGCGGTTCGATTCGAACTGCGGGTTTCGTGGCTGACTCGATGACTGCTCATCCGTGACACCGACACCAGTTGCCAGGTGTTGTCGCCTGAATGTTCGAAGGAGTATTCGTTCGACCAGAGCCAACCTGCTCCGCCTTCCGTCCGCAACATGAAAGAGCCGGGACCTGAGACCAGATGGATGGATGGCTCTCCAAGCGCACCACCGCACTCGGCACAAGGCACGATGCGATCGTTGCGTGCGGCAAGTTGGAGCTGTCCCTCGGCGTCGCGAACGAACAACAGCATCGATCGTGGGATCCGGGCGCCTGCAGCATCGGGATTGCCGTCGAGGGCCACCACCACATCGGGACGGCCATCGGCGTTGATGTCGCCTTGCGACACCGCGAGCACTTCCGCGCCGCGTGGCAGGACGCCGTGGATTTCATCGGACATCGCCGGGCCGTCGAGCATGTCCACGCCCGAAGCGATTGATCCTGCAACAGGCGAGGTCGCATGTGCCGGGTTGGGTCCTGCCGCCCCACAGGCAGCCAGCGAAGCAAGCCCGAGCAGGATCGCCGCACGGAAAATCCTTTCCATATCCACATCCTTGTTGGTTACGTTGCCGCTATATAACACGGCCCGCAGCTCCAAAGGTGCGCGATCAGAAGGGAGCGTCGTCGGTCAACTCCGTATTCCGCGTGGCGGCCTTTTTTGCAGGGACCTTTTTTGCTGCTGCTTTCGTTCCTGTCTTCTTCACCGCAGCTTTCTTCGTCGCGGTCTTCTTCGCAGTGGCCTTCTTGGCTGCCTTCTTCGCCACCTTCTTCGCGGGTGCCTTCTTCACCGCGGCCTTCTTCGCAGGCGCCTTCTTCGCCGCGGCCTTCTTGCCGAAGCGCCCGCGCGCGGGCTTGCCGGTCTCTTCCAGCAGCGTCACCACTTCTTCGAAGGTCAGCGATGCGGGTTCGCGATCCTTGGGGATCTTGCCGTTGAGCTTGCCGTCGCTGATGTACGGCCCGTAGCGACCGTTGAGCACCTGGATGTCGCTGTCGGGGAAGGTCTTGATGATGCGGTTGCGCGCGATCTCTTCCTTCTCTTCGATCAGGAACACCGCGCGTGCGAGGTCGATCGTGTACGGGTCGTCTTCCTTCTTCAGCGAGGCATACACGCTGCCGCGTTTGGCGAAGGGGCCGAAGCGGCCGACGCCGACGCTCACTTCCTCGTCCTTGTCCTCGCCCAGCGTGCGCGGCAGCCGGAACAGGTCGATCGCGGCCTCGAGAGTGATGGTGTGCATGCTCTGGCCCGGGCGCAGCGAGGCGAAGCGCGGCTTCTCCTCTTCGCCCTCGGCCATGCTGCCGATCGCGGCGTACGGTCCGTAACGACCCAGGCGCACGCTGACCGGCTTGCCGGTCTTCGGATCGGTGCCGAGCTCGCGCGCGCCGGTGGCCTGGGAGCGGTCGACCGACTCGGTCTTCTCGACCACCAGCTCCTTGAACGGGCCCCAGAACTTCTCCATCAGCGGCACCCACTCTTCCTCGCCGCGCGACACCGCGTCGAGCTCGTCCTCAAGCTTCGCGGTGAAGTCGTAGTCGACGTAGCGGGTGAAGTGGCTGCTCAGGAAGTTGGACACCGCGCGGCCGACGTCGCTGGGGCGGAAGGCGCGGCCTTCCATTTCGACGTACTTGCGGAACTGCAGGGTCTGGATGATCGAGGCGTAGGTCGACGGCCGGCCGATGCCGTACTCCTCCAGCGTCTTCACCAGCGAGGCTTCGGTGAAGCGCGGCGGCGGCTGGGTGAAGTGCTGGTCGGCGTGGATGCGGTCGAGCGGCACGCGGTCACCGGGCTTCATCGCCGGGAGCTTGCGGCCCTCGTCGTCGTCGTCCTTGCCCTTGTTGTCCTTGCCTTCCTCGTACACGGCCAGGAAGCCGGGGTCGATCACCGTGGTGCCGCTGGCGCGGAAGCTGTGCTCGCTGCCGGCGGCCAGGTCCACCGACACGGTGTTGAGGATCGCCGGCACCATCTGCGACGCCACTGCGCGCTTCCAGACCAGTTCGTACAGGCGGCGCTCGTCGTCGGACAGGAAACGCGAGACCTGCGCCGGGGTGCGCAGCGCGGAGGTCGGGCGCACGGCCTCATGGGCCTCCTGCGCGTTCTTCGACTTGGTCTGGTAGAAATTGGGCTTGTCCGGCAGCGCCCTGGTGCCGAAGTCGCGCGCGATGACATCGCGGATCTCGCCCAGCGCCTCGGCCGACAGGCTCACCGAGTCGGTACGCATGTAGCTGATCAGGCCGACGGTGCCCTCGTCGCCGATGGCCACGCCCTCGTACAGCTTCTGCGCCACCTGCATGGTGCGGCGGGTGGTGAAGCCGAGCTTGCGCGAGGCCTCCTGCTGCAGGGTGGAGGTGGTGAACGGCGGCGCCGGGCGGCGCTTGCGCTCCTTGCTGGCGACGTCGGTGACGTGCAGCGCGCCCTGCGCCGCGGACACGATGCGGCTGCGCGCGTCCTCGGCGGTGTCGCCGTCGGTGACGGTGAACTGCTCGAACTTCTTGCCGTCGAGCCTGGTGAGCTTGGCGCTGAAGGCCTGCGTCGGGTGCGCGCATTCGGCTTCGATCGACCAGTATTCGCGGGCGATGAAGGCTTCGATCTCTTCCTCGCGCTCCACGATCATGCGCAGCGCCGGCGATTGCACGCGGCCCGCGGACAGTCCGCGCTGCACCTTGCGCCACAGCACCGGCGACAGGTTGAAGCCGACCAGGTAGTCCAGCGCGCGCCGCGCCTGCTGCGCATCGACAAGATCGGCGGCGATCGCGCGCGGCTTCAGCATCGCTTCCTTGATCGCACGCGGCGTGATCTCGGTGAACACCACCCGCTGCAGCTCCTTGCCCTCGAGCAGGCCGCGCTCGCGCAGGATCTCGGCGATGTGCCAGCTGATGGCCTCGCCCTCGCGGTCCGGGTCGGTCGCGAGGTAGATGCCGTCGGCCACCTTCGCCGCCTTGGCGATCGCCTCGACGTGCTTCTCGTTCTTGTCGATCAGGTCATAGCGCATCCGGAAACCGTTTTCCGGATCGACCGCACCCTCCTTGGGCACCAGGTCGCGGACGTGGCCGTAGGAGGCCAGCACCTGGAAATCCTTGCCGAGGTACTTGTTGATCGTCTTGGCCTTGGCGGGCGACTCGACAATGAGGAGGTTCTTGGCCATTGCGGCTGGGGTTCCGGGGACGGCGGGCGCCGCGCCTTGATGTGGGGTGATGTAGACGCCGACGCCCGGGACAGGTGCCCCGGGCGTTCGATGCTGCTCTTTATAGTGGAATCACGGCGGCGATGGCACTGTCAAGTGCGGCGTGGAGGGACTCCCTTGGCCGCATTGTGGCCGGTTTCGCAGGAACAACGCCCGTGCGTACTGATGCGACGCGGCTTCAGTGCACAGTTTCAGGCTCGTCCAGGAACATCTGGGTTTCCATCCAGGCATACGCGGCCTCGGAGCCTGGCTGGTTGAACAGCACCATCAGCACCACCCATTTGAGGTCGTCGAGGTCGAGTTCGTCCTGGTCGAGCGCCATGGCGCGGTCCACGACCAGCTCGCGGCGATCGGCGTCGATCACCCCGTGCTGCTCGAGGAACATCAGGAAACCCCGGCATTCCACGTCCAGCTTGGCCTCTTCCGGGGTCGAGAACAGGCGCGTGGGACCGTTGGCGCGCGACGGGCCATCCCCGGGGCGCTGGGCGGCCAGCGCATCGAGCCAATCGAAGGCCTTGCTGGTTTCCGCTGGACTGAACCCGGCCTGGAGCAGGCCGCTCTGGAGGGAATCGCGGTCGCGGGCGAGGTCCGCGTCTTCGGTGAAATAGTGTTCGAACAGGTAGAGCAGGACGTCCAGGATGCTTTCTTTCATTTCCCCCGGCCTGCGCCCGCGGGCGCGTTACTGAGACTTTCGGGAATACCGGCCATGCTCGACCGCGACACGACCCTCCAGCTCCATGAGCAGCAGCATGCTGCCTAGCTCCGCAACCGTCAACGCGGTGCGTGAGACCAGTTCATCCATACCGGTGGGGTCGTGTCCCAGTGCCTGCCACAAGCGCTGGTGGTCGGAGCCTGCAGGCGGGTCGGCATTGCCGGCCGCCGTGGCGTTGTTCCCGACCCCAACCATGGGGACGGACAGGCGCCCGCGCAAGTCGTCGCCGTAGCTGATCGCAAGCGGAGCCAGCGCCTGCGCCACTTCGGCGGGCGATTCCACGAGGGCGGCGCCGTCGCGGATCAGGCGGTGGCAGCCGCGGGCCTTGGGGTTGTGGATCGAGCCCGGGATGGCGAACACCTCGCGCCCGGCCTCCCCGGCCAGGCGGGCGGTGATGGCGGCTCCCGAGCGCAGGGCCGCCTCCACCACCACGACGCCGAGCGAGAGGCCCATGAGGATCCGGTTGCGGCTGGGGAACGCGCCGCGCCCGTAAGCCGAGCCCGGAGGCAGCTCGCTGACGACCGCCCCGGTGCGGGCGATGTCCTGGTAGAGCCCGGCGTTGCGCCGCGGGTAGGGCTGGTCGATGGCGGTGCCGAGCACGGCCACGGTGCGCCCGGCGGGCGTCGCGAGCGCGCCCTCGTGGGCGGCGGTGTCGATGCCGGCGGCCATGCCGCTGCACACCGACAGGCCGGCCGTGGCGAAGGCGCGGGCGAAGTCGTAGGCGTTCCTCAGGCCGCCGGCGCTGGCGGCGCGGCTGCCGACCACGGCCACCGCCGGATGCCAGAGCAGGTTGGCATCGCCCACGACCCAGAGCGCCAGCGGCGCGGTGTCAAGGCGACGCAGCAGGGGTGGATAGTCCGGATCCTGCACGCCGATGAGCCGGCGCCCGGGTCCGGCATCGAGCCAGCGCTGGCGTTGCAGCAGGTCCTGGCCACCGCCGCGGGCGCACAGTGCGCCCTGCTGGGCGGTGTCCAGGCCGGCGGCACGCCAGGCGGTGCGTCCGGCGCCAAGCGCCGCGCGGGGACTGCCGTGCTGCTCCAGCAATTTGCGGCGGGGGGCGCTGCGACCGCCTGCGGCCAGCAGGCGCAGCAATGCCAGGGTGTCTTCGCTGTCCATGGCCCAGCCTGGCCCGGATACGACGACGGCGCCCTCGGGCGCCGTCGCGTGTGCAGGTCAGGGAAGGCCGCGCCTCAGTAGGTCGCGTCCGGATGCTTCAGGTGGTAGCCGACGCGGCTCGGCTTGATGCTGTCCATGACCAGGCCGTAGCTGACCTTGTCGAAGGTGCGGAACACCATCACGTGGCCGGCGAATTCGTCGGGCAGGCGCACCTTGTTCTCGAAGAACACGGTGTCCTCGTCGCGGTCCAGGCCCTTCTCGACGCGGTCGACGGTGTTGCTGCCTTCGCGCCAGATCGAGAACACGGTGCCGTTGTCCACGCCTTCGCGGGCGCCGACCGACAGCGCGATCACGTCGCGCGGGCCGCCGGAGGTGAGCATGTCGGTCACCGCCAGCACGCGCGCCTTGCCGTAGTCGGTCTGGACCTTCGGCGGGTGCGGGAAGAACTGCAGGTCGTAGGGCTGGGCGTCCACCGCCACCACGCGGTCGCCGATGCGGACCTCGCGGCCCTCCTCGTCGAGCAGCAGGGTGCTGGCCTGGATGCCGCCCACTTCGCCGCGGGTCAGGGTGCCTGCGGTCACGCGCATCAGCTCGTGGCCCAGCACTTCCTGGCCCTTGTCGGGCATGACCACGTTGGCCCAGTACTGGCCCCAGTCAACGCTGCGGCGGCCGGTGGCGTCGAGCTCGTCACGGCCGAAGGTGTCGCAGCACATGCCGGCGCGCAGCAGGTGGGTGTAGCGCACCGTCGGACGCAGCACCGCGTAGCGGGTGCCGGGCGACGCGTCGCCAAGTCCGCGCACGTAGACCACCTGGCCGCGGCTGGCGCGCATCCGGTCTTCTTCAAGGCCGACCACGTAGGGCATGTGGTCGAAGTCGTCGACCACGCGCAGGTCCTTGAGGAAGGGCTCGATCTCGGACAGCGGCACGGCGTTGACGGGCGCGGCCTCGGTCCGCGGGCCCGGCGTGACGCTGACGCCGACGCGGTTCAGGTACGCCAGGCTGATCACGTCACCCGGGTAGATCAGGTGCGGGTTGGCGATCTGCGGGTTGGCCTGCCAGATTTCCGGCCACAGCCAGGGCTTCTCGAGGAAGCGGCCCGAGATGTCCCACAGCGTGTCGCCACGCTGGACGACATAGGTATCAGGGTGGTCGCCGCGCAGGCCCTGGGCCGCCGCGAACGTAGCCACCGTGAGCATCGCCACCGCAACACCCGTGCGTAGCGCATTAGAAAGGCGCTGAAGCTTGCCGGCCATCTACTTGCTCCCCTTGGAGATTTCCCCGTATAGCGGCCGCACTATGCCTACAGGAACCGATCCTGCGCAAGCCTGCTGGCGCTACAATCGCAAGCCGTGCCGTACGGTTGTGACGGCGGCCCCCCTTTATCGCCCATCTGTATGTCCCTGATCACGATCCTCGAACACCCCCATCCGAACCTGCGCAAGGTCGCTGCCGAGCGCGAGGCGGCAGGCATTGCCGATCCGTCCTTCCAGCGCCTGCTCGACGACATGTTCGAGACCATGTACGAAGCGCCGGGCATCGGCCTGGCGGCGACCCAGGTCGATGTCCACGAGCGCTTCATGGTGCTCGACGTCACCGATACCCGCGACCAGCCGCTGGTGTTCATCAACCCGGTGATCCGCGAGCGTTCGGCCGAACTGCGCGTGCACCAGGAAGGCTGCCTGTCGATCCCGGGCATTTTCGCCGACGTCACCCGCGCCGACGGCATCGAAGTCGAGGCGCTCGACCGCCACGGCAAGCCGTTCACCATGGCCGTCGACGGCCTGCTGGCCACCTGCGTGCAGCACGAGATCGACCATCTGGACGGCACGCTGTTCATCGACCATCTCTCGCCCTTCAAGCGCGACCGGGCGCTGAAGAAGTACGACAAGCTGCGCCGACATGGCGACTGAGCGCGGCCGCGCGATGACCGCATCCCTGGCAACCCTGGAGGCGATGCGTTGAAGATCGTCTTCGCCGGCACGCCGGAATTCGCGGTGCCCTCGCTGCGCGCGGCCTGCACCAAGGCCGAGGTGGTGGCTGTCTATACCCAGCCCGACCGCCCCGCGGGACGCGGTCGCGGCCTGCAGGCTTCGCCGGTGAAGCTCGAGGCGCTGGCGCGCGGCATCCCGGTGCTGCAGCCGGAGAGCCTGAAAACGCAGGTCTCGCGTGATGCCCTGCGCGCGCTCAAGCCCGACCTCATGGTGGTGGTGGCCTACGGCCTGCTGCTGCCGCAGAAGATCCTCGACATCCCCGAAGACGGCTGCTGGAACGTGCATGCATCGCTGCTGCCGCGTTGGCGCGGCGCGGCGCCGATCCAGCGCGCGATCGAGGCCGGTGATGCACAGACCGGCGTCTGCCTGATGAAGATGGAGAAGGGCCTGGATACCGGGCCGGTGCTGCTGTCGCAGGCGCTGGCCATCGGCGAGGAGGAGACCGGCGGCCAGCTGCATGACCGCCTGGCCGCGCTCGGCGCACAGGTCCTTGCCGACGGCCTCGGCTTGCTGCGCGCCGGCATCCGCCCGGTTCCGCAGCCGCAGCCCGACCAGGGCGTGACCTACGCCCGCAAGCTCGACAAGGCCGAGGCGAAGCTGGACTGGTCGCAGCCGGCCGACGCGCTGGCACGCAAGGTCCGCGCCTTCAATCCCTGGCCGATGGCCGAAGCCACGCTGTCCGGTGAGCGCGTGCGCATCCACGGTGCCGTCGCCGTCGATGTCGATGTCGCGGCTGGTGCGACGCCCGGCACCGTGCTGGCCGCCGGCCGCGACGGCATCGATGTCGCCTGCGGCAGCGGTGCGCTGCGCATCCGCGTGCTGCAGCGCGACGGCGGCAAGGCGATCACCGCCGCCGACTACCTCAACGCCCGCCGCGACCTCGTCGCGCCCGGACGCTAGACAACCTCGACCAGCCAGACCTCTCTGGCATGGCTGCCCGCACGGGACGGGCGCATCGCGCGACAATGCGGGGATGAAGACTTCATCCGGCAGCCGCACGCGCGTGGTGGCCGCGCACATCCTCGACGCGGTGCTGCACCGCGGGCATTCGCTGCGCGCCGAGCTCGCCGCGCACCTCGATGCGCTCGACGACGTGCGCGACCGCGCGCTGGTGGAGGCGATCTGCTTCGCCGCCCTGCGCCAGCACGCGCGCGCCGATGCCGCGCTGTCGGCGTGGATGGCGAAGCCGCCCGGCCGCCGCGACGGCGACCTGCGCGCGCTGCTGCACGCCGGCTTCGCCCAGTTGGATCCGCTCGGACTGGCGCCGCACGCCGCGGTGGCCGAAACCGTCGATGCCGCCCGCGGCATCGGCCGCGCGCACCAGGCGAAGCTGGTCAATGCCCTGCTGCGCCGCGCGCAGCGCGACGGCCTGCCCGCAGCCGCTCCCGCCGATGCCTGGCCGGCGTGGCTGCGCGACCGCATCCGCGCCGACTGGCCGGACGATGCCGACGCCATCTTCGCGGCCAGTGCGCAGCCGGCGCCGACCTGGCTGCGGGTGAACCGCCGCCGCGGGACGCGCGACGCCTATCTCGCCCGCCTGCACGAGGCGGGCATCGGCGCCGAGGCCGATGCGACGCTGGATGATGCCCTGCGGCTGCCCCAGTCCATCGCCGTGGGCTCGCTGCCCGGGTTTGCCGATGGTGACGTCTCGGTGCAGGACGGTGCCGCGCAGGCCGTGGCCGACGCCCTGGTGCCGGCGCCCGGCGCGCGCGTGCTCGACGCCTGCGCCGCGCCCGGCGGCAAGTCCGCGCACCTGCTCGAACGCGACCCCACGCTGCGCCTGCTGGCAATCGACGTCGACGCGCGGCGCCTGGCGCGGGTGCGCGACACCTGGCGACGGCTGGGCCTGGGCGAAGGCATCGATCCCGGTGCCGCCGCGCGCGTGGCCGACGCCGCCGACCCGGCCGCGTGGTGGGACGGGGAGCCCTTCGATGCCGTCCTCGTCGACGCGCCCTGCTCGGCCACCGGCATCGTCCGCCGCCAGCCCGACGTGCTGCTGCACCGCCGCCCGGCCGACGTCGACGCCCTGGTGGCGCTGCAGGCCCGGCTGCTCGACTCAGCCTGGACGATGCTGCGCCCCGGCGGCGTGCTGCTCTATGCCACCTGCTCGATCCTGGCCGCGGAGAACGCGGGCCAGGTCGCGGGCTTCCTCGCGCGCCATGCGGATGCCACCGCGGAACCGCTGGACGCGCGCTGCGGCCGGGAAAGCGGCGCCGGCCGCCAGCGTTTGCCCGGCGAAGGCGGCATGGACGGGTTCTACGTCGCGCGCCTGCGCCGGACGGCCGCGCCCTAGGCTGTCGTCGCGCCTTTTTCCAGCCAGGCCTGGAACATCAGCACGCCCCAGAGGTGGGTGTGCCATTTGCGCTCGCCGGCCTGGAACGCGTTCCACAGCGCGCGCACCGGCGCCGGATCGAAGTGCCCTTCCTCGCGCAGCCGGCGTTCGTCGAGCTGGGCCTCGCCCCATTCGCGCAGCGGGCCCCGCAGCCAGTCGCCCACGGGGGCGCCGAAGCCGGACTTCGGGCGCTGCACCAGCGCGTCCGGAAGGTAGCGACCCAGCAGCTGCCTTGGCAGGTGTTTGAGCCGGCCGTCGCGCCACTTCATGTCCAGCGGCAGCGACCAGGCGAATTCGGCCACGCGCCAGTCCAGCAGCGGCGCGCGCGCTTCCAGCGACGCGGCCATGCTCGCGCGGTCGACCTTGGTGAGGACGTCCTCGGGCAGGTAGCAGGCGAAGTCGAGCGCCATCAGCGCGTCGGCCGGGCTGCCGTTGCGCGGCAGGGCCGCGGGGTCGTCATAGGCGGTGGCCCGGCGGCGCGAACCGGGGACCACGGCTTCGGGATCGCGCCAGCGCTGCACGCGCTGGCGCGCGATGTCCTGCACGCTGTCGGCCGCCAGCGCCGCGCGCAGCGCCGCCACGCCGCCCAGGCGGGCGGCCTCGCCGCGATCGTCGCCAAGCAGGGCGCGCAGCGGCGCGGGGATCCGCGCGGCCATGCGCTGGTTGCGCAGCGCGCGCGCATAGCGGCCGTAGCCGAAGAACAGTTCGTCGCCACCGTCGCCGGACAGGGCGACGGTGACGTGGCGGCGCGTGAGGCTGCACAGCAGCGTCATCGGCAGCTGCGAGGAGTCGGCGAACGGCTCGTCGAACACCCGCGGCATCGACGGCACCAGGTCCAGCGCGGCGCGGCCGTCAACGTGCAGCGCGGTGTGCTCGGTGCCGAGGTGCCGGGCCACGGCCGCGGCGTGCGCGCTTTCGTCGTGGACGGCGTTGTCGAACCCGATCGAGAAGGTGCGCGCCGGGCGCATCGACTGTGCCTGCATCAGCGAGGTGACCAGCGAGGAGTCCGTGCCGCCGGACAGGAACGCACCCAGCGGCACGTCGGCCTCCATGCGCAGCGCGGTCGCGTCGCGCAGGAGGGCGTCCAGGGCGTCGGTCGCGGCGGCCTCGTCGCCGTCGAACCCCTGGCTGATCGCGGCCTCCTGCCGCTCGCGGGCGTTCCACCAGGTCTGCTGGTCGCGCATCGGGTCGTGGCCGGCGCCGCCGGCCTGGCGCCGCGCGCCGTCGACGCGCAGCAGGCGGCCGGCGGCCAGCTTGTGCACGCCGCGCAGGATCGCGTGCGGCGCCGGGATGTAGTCGAAGCGCAACAGCAGCGCCAACGCGTCGGGATCGACCTCAACCTTCAGCGCGGGATGCGCGCGCAGCGCCGCCAGTTCGCTGCCGAAGACGAAGCTGCCGTCGCCGCACCAGCCGTAATAGAGCGGCTTTTTGCCGACGCGGTCGCGCGCCAGCCACAGTTCGCGCGCCTGCGTGTCCCAGGCGGCGAAGGCGAACATGCCGTTGGCGCGCGCCAGCGCCGCGTCCACGCCCCAGCGTGCGATCGCTTCCAGCAGCACCTCGGTGTCGGAGTGTCCGCGGAACGCGACCCCGAGTGCCGCCAGCTCGGTACGCAGCTCGGCGTGGTTGTAGACCTCGCCGTTGTAGGCCAGCTGCCACCGTCCGTCGCTTGACGCCATCGGCTGGTGACCCGCGGGGCTCAAGTCGAGGATCGCCAGGCGGCGGTGCGAGAGCACCAGCCCGGCTTCGGCATCGGCCCAGGTGCCCGCATCGTCGGGGCCGCGATGCGCAATGGCCACGCCCATCGCCGCGCCCAGCGCATGCAGCACGCCGGGATCCTCCGGGCCGGGCGCCCAGGCGCCTGCGATTCCGCACATGGTGCCGCCTCAGTCCTGCGCCGCGCCGGCGCGCGGCGGCGTCGCCACGGGCTGCCCGTTCTGCAGCAGCCACAGCATGATCGTCTTCTGGCGCACGTAATTGGCCCGCACATAGGCGTAGACCAGGCCGTGCCAGCCGTCCAGGAAGCCGGCGCGCAGCACGTAGCCGCGCAGGAAGCGCCACCCCGGCGACAGCACCAGCTTTGCCAGCGATGCGCGCTTGCCGCGGGCGAAGTCGTGCTCGGCCATCATCCGCGCGTAGCGGCCGGTCTTGGCCAGCTGCTGTTCCAGCGAGCGGTACGGGTAGTGGATGAGGTCGCCGGCAAGCGTGTGGACCGGGCCGTCGACGCTGGCTGCCTCGTGTACTTCGCGGGTGCCACGCCAGCCGCCGCGACGGCGGTCGAACATCCGCAGCACGCGATCCGGATAGGCGTTGCCATGGCGCAGGAAGCGGCCGAAGTAGTTGTCCAGGCGCGCGAAGCGGTAGCCGGCGGCGTGCCGAAGCCCGCCGGCGCGCGCGGACTGGATCGACGCGCGCAGCTGGTCGCCCACGCGTTCGTCCGCGTCCAGGCACAGCACCCAGTCATGGCTGGCCTGTTCGACCGCAAACGCCTTCTGGCTGCGGAAACCATCGAATGCGCGCTGCAGCACGCGCGCGCCCGCCGCCCGGGCAATGTCGGCGGTGGCATCGGTGGAAAACGAGTCCACGACCACGATCTCGTCGCAGAATGCGAGCGACGCCAGGCAGTCACCGATCCGGTCGGCCTCGTTGAACGCGATAATGCAGGCCGTAACGGCGGGGTCTTGGCTCGAGGAGGTGTTGATGGCGGACTACCTGTTGTTCGCGACCGAGCGCTACGGGCTGCCCATCCTGCAGCCGCTGGCCGATGCCCTGCAAGGCGCCGGGCACGCCGTGCATGCCTGGCTGGTGGACGGGGCCGCGGAATCGCGCCTGCCGGCGCCGGTGCACATGGTCGGCAGCGCGCGCGACGCGGTGCGCCTGCGTCCGCGCGCGGTGTTCAGCGCCGCCAACTGGGTGCCGCCGTTCGTGGCTGGCGCCAAGGTGCAGCTGTTCCACGGCTTCAACGTCGAGAAGCGCGGCGACGCCCGCGGCCATTTCCGCCTGCGCGGCCTGTTCGACCTGTATTGCACCCAGGGGCCGGCCACGACCGGGCCCTTCCAGGCCCTGGCGGAGCGGGCAGGCCACTTCAGGGTGGCCGAAACCGGCTGGCCCAAGCTCGACCCCCTGTTCGGGCCGGAGGATCCGCTGGCGGCGCGGCTGCGCGCGCAGGCCGGCGGGCGCGAGGTGGTGATGTTTGCCTCCACTTTCACCGAGCGCCTGAGCGCCGCGCCGCACCTGTACGAAGCGATCGCAGCGGAGGTCGCCTCGGGCGACCGGTACTGGCTGCTGACCCTGCATCCGAAGTGCCCGCCGGGGCTGGTCGAACGCTATCGCGCCCTGGCGGGTGCCAACGCCGCCTTCGTCGAGACCGAGCAGCTGGTCAGCGCCGAACGCGCGGCCGACGTGCTGGTGGCCGACACCACCTCGGTGGTCAGCGAGTTCGTGGTCCAGCGCAGGCCGGTGGTGACCTTCCGCAATCGCGCGCCGAAGCCGCACATGCTCGATTTCGACGATCCGGCGGCCCTGCCGGTGCTGCTTGCGCGGGCCTTCGCGCCGACGCCGGAGCTGCAGGACGCGCTGGCGGCCTATGCCGACCGGATCCACCCGTACAGGGACGGTCGCTCGTCACAGCGGGTCATCGCGGCGACCGATGCACTGTTGGCCGGCACTCCGGGTCGCTTGCGCAGGCGCCCGCTTGCTGCCGCGTACCGCGGCCTGCAGATTCGCAGGGAGCTGGGGTACTGGGGGCCGGCAGCGCGTTGAGCCCGCGCACCAGTCCGGCATCGGCCGCGCGTTGCCGCCCCGGCATTGCAATCGGACTGTCGTCCGGGCATATGCTCGAAGGCACCGGCCCTGTGATGATGTTGCGATGAATCGTGCGACCGCCGCGAGCGTCATTTTCACCACCTACAACCAGCCGGACTGGCTGGAGAAGGTGCTGTTCGGCTTCGCCGCCCAGGATCGCGCCGATTTCGAAGTGCTGGTCGCCGACGACGGCAGCGACGACCGCACCCGCGAACGCCTGCTCGCGCTGCGGCCGCTTTTGCCGATGCCCGTGCGCCACCTCTGGCAGCCCGACGACGGCTTCCGCAAGTGCGAGGCGCTGAACATGGCCATCGCGGCGGCACGTTCCGACTACCTGGTGTTCACCGATGGTGACTGCATCCCGCGCGCGGACTTCGTGTCCACGCACCTGCGCGAACGCGCACCGGGCCGCTTCCTCTCGGGCGGTTACCACAAGCTGCCGATGGCGACGAGCCACGCGATCACCGCCGATGACATCCGCGACCAGCGCTGCTTCGATGCGCGCTGGCTCCATGCGCGGGGCATGCCGCGCACGCTTCGCGACCGCAAGCTCACTGCCGGCCCGACTGCCGCGCGCCTGCTCGACGCGGTCAGCACCGCGCGCGCGAGCTGGAACGGTCACAACGCGTCCGGCTGGGCCCTGGACGTGCTGTCGGTCAATGGCTTCGACCAGCGCATGCGCTACGGCGGCGAGGATCGCGAGTTCGGCGAGCGGCTGGAAAACGCCGGTATCCGCGGCAAGCGCATCCGTCATCGGGCGATCGCGGTCCATCTTGAGCACCCGCGGGGCTACGTGACGGCCGAGGGCATCGCCTTCAACCGCGCACTGCGTGCGGAGACCCGGCGCACCGGGCGGGCGTGGACCGAGTTCGGCATCCGGCCGGGCCCGGTCATGGCCCCGTCCGGCTCCGCGGCGCCTTCCGCGCTTCCGCTGTCGGCGTCACCAGCGCAATGGAAGTCGTGACAGCTCTGCCGCCAGTCGCCCGTGCAGCGCGCGGGCCTCGACCTCCGGCATGAAGCGCAGCCGCAGCACGGTCGTGGGCCGGGCGCCGGCGGTGTCGAGCGACAGCGTCGCCATGCCGAACCAGCGGTCCAGCGGAGACTGCTCCAGGCGCAGGGCCTGCAGCTTGTCGATCTCTGCGAAGCGCCACTGCCGCGACCACCAGCCCCAGCGCGCGGCCACCATGCGCGCGTCGAGCGCGTAGCCCGCGCGCTGCGCGTTCTGGCGCGCCGCGTGCACGGCCCACGGCGCCCAGGCCAGGGCCAGCAGACCCGCGGGGCCGAAATACCAGCAGGCAGCGAGGGCACCCATCCCGGCAAACATCAGTCCCGGCAGCGCCAGCCGCTGCCATGTGCGTGGATGCACGCGCCGCCATCCCGCCGGTGGCCACGCCGGTGCCGCGCCTGCGAGCACCTCGCGCACCAGGGCGTCGCAGGCCTCCGGGGTGGCGATCGGCGCCAGTTCGCGCAGGCCGCGCTGCTCGCCGCCGTCGCCGGCGCTGGCGACGGTGTCGATGTACAGCGAACGGCGCCGCAGCAGGCGGTGGAGCAGGCCTTCGCGCAGGGACCAGGACTGGATGCGCCGCCGCGGCGCGCTGGTGCGCAGGCGGGTGAGCAGTCCGCGCTCGACGGTCAGGCGCCGACCCTGCAGCAGCAGCCGGAAGCCGTGGTATTGCAGCAGCGCGAGTGCGACCGAAAGCACCCGCAGCAGTGCAAGCGCCGCGATCACCACCAAGGCCACCGCCGCCGCGCGCGCCATCATTCCGTCGGCAAAGCCGCTGGCGTAGCCGAAGATCCTGTCCGCGGCGTCCCGGACCACGCTCGAGAGCATGTGGTCGGGCAGCACCTGCCAGGACACCGCGAAGGCGCCGGCCACCACCACCATGCCGCGGTTGCTGACCAGCCCCAGGCGCACCAGCTCGACGCCCTGGAGCGACAGCAGCAGCCTGCCGTCGGCGTGGTCGGCCGCGCCTTCGCCTTCGAGTGCATCGGGATCGGCATTCGCGGCTGCCGCGCCATGGCTGCGGATCAGCCGCTCCAGCGCCAGCGCCTCGCCCATGCGCAGCACGCGCATCTCGGCCTCGGGCTTGTTGCCGCCCGCCGATTCCAGCCGCACCTCGGCGACGCCGAAGACGCGGTGCAGCAGCGTCTGGTGCAGCGCCACGTTGTGGATCCGAGCGAACGGGATTTGCCGGACCTGCCGCTCCAGAAAGCCCTCGCGCACGACAAGGCGATCGCCATCGACGTGGTAGCGGTAGGTGAAGTATCGCCAGATCGAGGCCGCCGCGAGCACCGCCACGCCGACCAGGGGCCAGAGCGCATAGCGATCGCCGCGGCCGAGGAATACCAGCACCAGCAGCGGCACGATGAACTGGCGCAGCTGCTGCAGCAGCACGAACAGCCACGACCACGGGTGCAGGCGGCGCTCGTCGCCATCCACCCGTGCGCGGGGTTCAGGCGGTGCCGGCATCGTCGTCGTCCACCTGCTGGGCCAGGAGGTCGCGCAGCCTTGCCGCAACATCGGCATCAAGGCCGGCCACCGCGACCGCGCTGTCGCGGGTGCCAGCGGTGTGGACCACCAAGGTGGCCAGCCGGAAGCGCCGCTCCAGCGGTCCGTGCTTGAGGTCGACGTGCTGCACGCGCGTTCGCGGGACGCGGGTCTCGACATGCCACATGCGACCGCGGCGATAGCCGAGGCCGGTGTCATCGAGCAGCCAGCGGGTGTGGCGGTAGCGTCGGACGGCCAGCCACAGGCCCCAGGCCGGAAGCAGCAACAGGCTGGCGACGGCGACCGGCAGTGCCGGCAGCGGCGTGGGCAGCAGCAGCCCGATCGGCACCAGGCTGGCCAGCGCCAGGCCGCCCCAGCCGGCGCCGTTGGCGAGCAGGAACAGGGTCCGCGCGCGCGGCGGCAGCGGCTGCCAGCCGTCGCGGGCCGCGGTGGCTGCGGCGTCGCCGGGCGGAACCGGGATGAAGTCTTCGCTCATCGCCGGCGTTCCAGGTCGCGATAGGGATTGGGTTCGTTGCTCCCGGGCGGGCGCAGCTTGTAGCGCTTGTAGGTCCACTGGTACTGCGCCGGCGCACGCCGTGCCATGTGTTCCACGCCGGCATTGAGCGCGGCAACGGATGCCGTGGTGTCACGGTCGTGGATGCCGGCCGGTGCCGGGTCGATGCGCAGCGCATAGGCCAGGTCGCGGCCCTCCAGCCGCTCGCAGCAGGCGAACAACACCGTCGCGCCGCTGCGTTCGGCCAGGCGCGAGAGCAGGGTCATGGTCAGCGCCTCCACGCCGAAGAAGGGCGCAAACGCGCCGTCGCCGGCCTTGGGCTGCTGGTCGGGCAGGATCCCGACCACGCCGCCATCCTTGAGCGTCTTGTACAGCTGGCGGATGCCGGGGCCCTCGGCGCGGACCTGGGTGATGCGGCCGGCGTCGGTGTCGGCGCGCACGCGGCGCAGGAAGGCCTCGCCGATCGCCGACTCCGGCGGCTTGTAGAGGATCGCCAGCGGCGTGCGCGCGGCCAGCCACTGGTTGAGCAGCTCCCAGTTGCCGTGGTGCGGCGCGGCCACGATCACCCCGCGCCCGGTGGCCATCGCGGCATCGAACAGCGCTTCGCCATGGGCCTCGCGGATCAGCGCCAGGTTCTCGGCGTGCGGCCGGGTCCACAGGCGCAGGGTCTCGATCATCTGCCGGCCGGTGGTGCGCATCACCTCGTGGTGCAGCCGCTCGCGCGCGGCGTGGTCCAGGGCGGGCATGGCCAGCTCCAGGTTGCGCAGCGCCACCACGCTCTCGCGCGTACGCAGCGTGCGCGCCAGCCAGCCCAGCGCGTCGCCCAGCGCCCGTTGCACCGGCCATGGCAGGCGCCCGATGGCGGAAGCGGCGGCGTGCAGCAGGCTTGCGGACAGCTCGGTCATCGCTAGAGTCTATCCGCCGGACCCACCATCACGAGGATGCCGATCGATGCTCCTGCTGCTGCAGCGCGTGACCCGGGCCAGCGTCGAGGTGGACGGCGAAGAAGTCGGTGCCATCGGCGCGGGCCTGCTGGTGCTGGCCGGCATCGAGCCCGGAGACGGTGCGCTGCAGATCGCGAAGATGGCGCCGCGGCTGCTCGCCTATCGGGTCTTCGGCGACGATGCCGGGCGCATGAACCGTTCGTTGGCCGATACCGGCGGCGGGCTGCTGCTGGTGAGCCAGTTCACGCTGGTTGCCGACACCCGCTCCGGGCTCCGGCCGGGCTTCAGTACCGCTGCAGCGCCGGCCGAAGCTGAACCCACGTTCAGCGCCCTGGTCAAGGAATGCCGCCGACTTCATGCCGGGGGGGTGGAAACTGGCCGCTTCGGGGCCCATATGACGGTAAGCCTGGTCAATGACGGGCCAACCACCTTCCTGCTGCGGTCCTGAGCCCTCGCGCGGAATGGTATAATTACGGGTTCCCCTTTTCTACGGTGCGCGCCACATGGCGATCGAGCGTCCAGCCCCGCAGTCCGACATCAAGATCCTGATCTCCAAGGGTCTCGAGCAGGGCTACCTCACCTATGCCGAAGTCAACGACCACCTGCCCGACGATCTCGTCGATGCGGAGCAGCTCGAAGACATCATCGGCATGATCAACAGCATGGGCATCCAGGTGCATGAAACCACCCCGGATGCCGAGACGCTGTTGCTGGCCGGCGAGTCCAGCGGTGGCCGCGAGGTCGACGACACCGCCGCCGAGGAAGCCGCCGCCACGCTGACCGCACTCGACGGCGAGGGTGGCCGCACCACCGACCCGGTGCGCATGTACATGCGCGAGATGGGCACGGTCGAGCTGCTGACCCGCGAAGGCGAGATCGCGATCGCCAAGCGCATCGAGGAAGGCCTGAACCAGATGGCCGCCGCCCTGGCGACCTTCCCGGGCACGATCGCGCACCTGCTCGGGGACTACGAACTGCACAAGGCCGGCAAGAAGCGCCTGCCCGAAATCGTGGTCGGCTTCACCGACGGCCTCGACGATTCCGTGCCGCCGCCTGCAGCGCCGCCGGCCCCCGCGGCGCCGGCCGCCAGCAACGAAGCCCCGGATGCCAAGGCCTCCGACGACGATGTCGACGCGGACGAGGACGACGACAAGGACGACGCCGCTGCCGAGGAGACCGGTCCCACCGGCCCCGACCCGGCCGAGGTCGCCCGCCGCATGGAAGAGATGGCGGCCAACTACGCCAAGTTCGAAAAGGCCGTGGCCAAGGGCGGCCCGACCGCCAAGGCGGCGCTCAAGCTCCGCGAAGAAATGGCCGAGACCTTCACCACCCTCAAGCTGCCGCTGCCGCTGACCGATGTCCTGGTCCGCCAGCTGCGCGACGTGGTCGGCGAGATCAAGGACCACGAACGCCGCATCCTCGACCTGTCGACGCGCGTCGCCCGGATGCCGCGCAAGGACTTCATCCGTGCGTGGGACGGCAACCAGACCAACCTCGAGTGGGTCGACGAGCTGCTCAAGCGCAAGCAGAAGTGGGCCAGCGGCCTGCGTGACGTCAAGGACCAGATCGTCGCCGGCCAGGAAGCGACCATCGCCATCGAGAAGGGCATGATGGTGACGCTGGCCGACCTGCGCGAGATCAATCGCACCATGGCCATCGGCGAAGCCAAGGCGCGCAAGGCCAAGAAGGAAATGGTCGAGGCCAACCTGCGCCTGGTGATCTCGATCGCGAAGAAGTACACCAACCGCGGCCTGCAGTTCCTGGACCTGATCCAGGAGGGCAACATCGGCCTGATGAAGGCGGTCGACAAGTTCGAGTACCGCCGCGGCTACAAGTTCTCGACCTATGCCACCTGGTGGATCCGCCAGGCCATCACCCGCTCGATCGCCGACCAGGCGCGCACCATCCGCATCCCGGTGCACATGATCGAGACGATCAACAAGTTGAACCGCATTTCCCGCCAGATGCTCCAGCAGTTCGGCCGCGAGGCGACGCCGGAAGAGCTGGCCAAGGAGATGGAGATGCCCGAGGACAAGATCCGCAAGGTGATGAAGATCGCCAAGGAGCCGATCTCGATGGAGACGCCGATCGGCGACGACGAGGACTCGCACCTGGGCGACTTCATCGAGGACACCAACGTGGAGTCCCCGATCGACGCGACCACCAACACCAACCTCTCCGAGACCGTGCACGACGTGCTGGCCGGCCTCACCCCGAGGGAGGCCAAGGTGCTGCGCATGCGCTTCGGCATCGACATGAACACCGACCACACCCTCGAGGAAGTCGGCAAGCAGTTCGATGTCACCCGCGAGCGCATCCGCCAGATCGAGGCCAAGGCGCTGCGCAAGCTGCGTCATCCGAGCCGTTCGGAGCAGCTGCGGAGCTTCCTCGATATCGAGTGAGCACCGGGACAGGCTGATCCAGGAAAGGCCCCGCCACTGGCGGGGCTTTTTTTGTGGTTCTTCTCCCAGCTGAAGGAGAGGTGCACGGCCGACCCGGCGGAGTGGCTGGTTCTTGTCGAGGCTCCGGGGTGCTGACGTGACAGTTGGAGCACGTTGTTGCGGGGAAGCTGCGCCGTTCTGGTCCGCGCTGCCCGTTCCGTGCATTTCTCCGTTGTAGCCCGCGCTGCCCGTCCCGCGCACAGGGGGTGTGCTGCGCCGGCCGTCTCCGCGTCCTGCTCCCAGCGGCCGGGCGCCGGCCATCCATGGCCGGCTCTCCGCACACCCCCTGTGCACGGGACGGGCCGTGGAGTTTTCCTGCTTCGGGACGGAGATCAAGAGCGGGCGCGCGCTCGCGGATCGTGGCCGTGGTGTGACGTGGCGTGACCGTGCCGCTTGATCCGGTGACGACCACCCGGTTGCGACATCTGCGTCGACGTTGCCCCCGTCCACCACCGCGCAAAAGGCCCGGGCCCGCCGTGGAGGCAGGGGGGATGCCCAGAGCCGGAACTGGGAGCAGGATGCGCATATTCCGGCTGGGCATCCCCCCTGCGTCCACGGCGGGCAGCGCGCACCCTCCCGGAGCAATCACCCACAGCCTCCCCGCAATCGGGAGAAGAACTTTTTCGTTGGCGGGAATATGAATGGCGCCCGCGAGCATGCGGTCGCCTTCGCATGATCGCTACATCCGGGCATGCAATGTGACCGCCACGGCGCACCACGGCGCCCGAACAGGAGATCCCTTCATGAATACCGCCAAGACCCTTCTCGCCCTCGGTTTCGCCACCGCACTGGCCGCATGCAGCAACACCGACCAGGCCGCCAACTCCGCCCAGGAAGCCGCCGAGTCGGCCACCGAAGCCCAGGAAGCCGCGCAGCACGCCTCCAACACCGGCGACATGGCCGCCGCGCAGTCGGCGCAGGCCGCGGCCGATGCTGCCGATGCCGCAGCCGATGCCTCCGCGCACATTGCCGGCCAGGTGGACACGGGCGACGAAATGACCCGCCGCGATGACCTCGCCGACGCTGCCGAAAAGGCTGCCGATGCTGCCGAGCAGGCGCAGGACGCGGCCGAGGAAGCCAACGCGGCGGCCGATGGCGAGAACAACACCGACGGCATGTAAGCCGTCCACTGCAACGAACCTTGCGACGGGTTTCGTCGCGGGATCGTGTCGCGCAGTCGTGGCCAGTCCTCGTCGTCTGGTCGCGGCCGCGCGATTCTTTTTTGTGGGGGCGCGCTCAGGACGTTCGCATCTGCGGGAACAGATGCCATTGCGGGGCCATCCCTTGTATCGCCGGAATGGGTAAGATTGTCCGACGGGCCTATAGCTCAACGGTTAGAGCAGGGGACTCATCGAAAAGGTGCCGCCGCGCAGGAATGCGCGGACGGGAACGGGATGAATTCAGGGAAACCTCAGCGGCGCGCCCAGGCGTGGACGGTGGCAACCCTGAGCCAAGCCGGCGGTACACCGCCGGAAGGTGCAGAGACTACCTGGGGGCTGCAGTGCCCTTGATCACAGGCTCGAGCGTCCCGCACCCCACCCGCGAAAGCGAAGGGTGAAGAGATAGTCCGCGCCGGAGGGAAACCTTCGGGATACGCGAATCCCTTGGTTCCAGGTTCGAATCCTGGTGGGCCCACCAGAAAGCCGCACCATACGCACGCGCATCGATATTCCCGGCGTCGCCGCCACCCGATTGCTGACCGGGATCAGGTGCGCCGCCGCCTGCGTGGTGCACAATGTCGGCCTTTCCGGCGCCTGCGCCGCACTGACCCGGGAGTCCCATGACGCGTCCTTCTTCCATCGACCGTGAGCAACTGCTGGCCTGTGGTCGCGGTGAAATGTTCGGCGAAGGCAATGCCCGCCTGCCGGCCCCGCCGATGCTGATGATGGATCGCATCACCCACATCGCGAGCGAGGGCGGTGCCTACGGCAAGGGTGTGATCGTTGCCGAGCTCGACATAGACCCGTCCATGTGGTTTTTCGAATGCCACTTCCTTGGTGATCCGGTGATGCCCGGTTGCCTCGGCCTTGACGCCATGTTCCAGCTCGCCGGTTTCTACTTGCCCTGGCTGGGTGAACCCGGCCGCGGCAGGGCGCTGGGCTGCGGCGAACTCAAGTTCTCCGGCCAGGTGCTTCCGAGCGCGAAGCGCGTGCGCTACGAGATCGACATCAAGCGCGTGATGCGCGGCAAGGTGCCGCTGGTGATCGCCGACGGCCGCACCTTCGTCGACGACAAGGAAATCTACGTCGTCCGCAGCATGCGGGTCGGCCTGTTCAAGGACCTGGAGGAGAACTGATGCGTCGCGTAGTCGTGACCGGCATGGGCATCGTGTCCTGCCTTGGCAACAAGCTTGATGACGTCTCGCGTGCACTGCGCGAGGGCCGCAGTGGAATCACCGCGGCGCCGGCGTACGCGGAACTCGGCCTGCGCAGCCAGGTCGCCGGCGTGCCGGTGATCGACCTCGACGCCGAGATCGACCGCAAGCGCAAGCGCTTCATGGGCGATGCCGCGGCATACGCCTGGGTGGCGATGCGTGACGCGATCGCGCACGCCGGGCTGTCCGCCGAACAGGTGAGCAACCCGCGCGTGGGCGTGATCGCCGGTTCCGGCGGCGGCTCGGCCGAGTGGCAGGTCGCCACCGCGGACCTGCTGCGCGCCAAGGGCGTGCGCAAGGTCGGCCCGTACATGGTGCCGCGCACGATGTGCTCGACGGTGTCGGCCACGCTGGCCACCGCCTTCGGCATCCTCGGACTGAGCTATTCGATCTCGGCGGCCTGCGCCACTTCGGCGCACTGCATCGGCGCCGGCGCGGACCTGATCCGCCACGGGGCCCAGGACGTGGTCGTCGCCGGTGGCGGCGAGGAAGAGCACTGGGCGATGAGCGTCATGTTCGACGCCATGGGCGCGCTGTCCTCGGGCTACAACGACACGCCCGCGGTAGCCTCGCGGCCCTATGACGCAGGCCGCGACGGCTTCGTCATCGCCGGTGGCGGCGGCATGCTGGTGCTCGAGGAGTACGAGCACGCGAAGGCGCGCGGTGCGACCATCCACGCCGAGCTGGTCGGCTATGGCGTGACCTCCGATGGCGCCGACATGGTCGCGCCGAGCGGCGAGGGCGCGGTGCGCTGCATGAAGAACGCGCTGGCGTCGGTGCACGCGCCGGTGGATTACCTGAACACCCACGGCACCTCGACGCCGCTGGGCGACATCGTCGAACTCGAAGCGGTCCGCACCGCTTTCGGCGGGGCGATGCCGCCGCTGTCGTCGACCAAGGCGCTCACCGGGCATTCGCTCGGCGCGGCCAGCGTGCACGAGGCGATCTACAGCCTGCTGATGATGCGCGACGGCTTCATCGCCGGTTCGGCGCATATCGACCAGCTCGACGCGCGTGCCGAGGGCTATCCGATCGTGCGCGAAAGCCGCGACGCGAAGCTCGACACGGTGATGTCCAACAGCTTCGGCTTCGGCGGCACCAACGGCAGCCTGGTGTTCGCGCGCGCCTGATGCGCAGCGCCGTGGCGCGGCCCTTCAAGGCGCCACGGCACGACGCGTCCGGAATCCATCGTTCCACTGCAGGGCGCCCGCCGCGGGCGCCGGCGACGTAGATTGGACGCATACGTCACTGGAACACCGGACCCCGTCATGAGCACTCTTTTCGACCGCTTCGACCTGCGCGGCCTCGGCCTGCGCAACCGCATCGTCATGGCCCCCATGACCCGCTCCCGCGCCGCCAGCACCGTGCCCGACGCGCTCACCGCGACCTACTACGCGCAGCGCGCGGGCGCCGGGCTGGTCGTCACCGAAGGCGCGCAGGTTTCCGAGCAGGCGCGCGGCTACCTGTTCACTCCCGGCCTGCATTCCAAGGCCCAGGTGCAGGGCTGGAAGGCGGTCACGGCGGCGGTGCACGCCGAGGGTGGCGCGATCTTCGCGCAGCTCTGGCACGTGGGCCGCGTCGCGCACCGTTCGCTGCAGCCGGGCGAACGCGCGCCGGTGAGCTCGGTGGCCAAGGCGGCCGAAGGCGTACAGGCCTTCGTCTACCGCGAGGACGGAACGCCGGGGCAGATGCCGACCAGCACCCCGCGCGCGCTGGCCGCCGACGAGCTGGCGGGCATCACCGCGGACTTTGTCGCCGCGGCGCGCAACGCGATCGAGGCCGGCTTCGACGGCGTCGAGATCCACGGCGCCAACGGCTACCTGTTCGAGCAGTTCATCAACGGTGGACTGAACGTGCGCGACGACCGCTACGGCGGCGCCGACATCGCCAACCGCCTGCGCTTCGTGCTCGAAACCGTCGACGCCGTCGCTGCGGCCATCGGCAGCCATCGCGTCGGCATCCGGCTGTCGCCGTTCAACCGCGTGTTCGACATGCCGGCCTTTGACGGCGAGGCCGATACGGCGCTTGCGCTGGCCCGCGAACTCGCCACGCGCGACCTGGCCTACGTGCACCTCAGCAACCGCGGCGCGATCATCGACAATGCCGGCGAAGGCTTCCTGCGCGACTTCCGCGAGGCCTGTGCCGGAACCACGCTGATCCTGGCGGGCAACTACACGCGCGAAGGCGCCCAATCCGACCTTGCCGCCGGCCTCGCCGACCTGGTCGCTTTCGGCCGGCCCTTCATCGCCAACCCCGACCTGGTGGAGCGGCTGCGCAACGACTGGCCGCTCGCCGATGGCGACAACGACACCTTCTACGGCGGCGGCGCGGCCGGATACACCGACTATCCCGCCTATCGCCTGGAAGCCGAACCGGCCTGAGGAATCCGGGACAACGCGACCGCACGCGCCCGGTGCGATAGTCGACGTGACCCGCGAACCCGTTTCCATCAGGCCGGAGCCAGTCGATGATCGAACTCGTCATCCAGCAGCGCGCCCGCGACCTCGGCAGCTTCGAGGTCGGCCGCGTGCTGCCCTTCGCCAGGCGCCGCATGGTCGGCCCCTACATCTTCTTCGACCGCATGGGCCCGAAGGACCTCGCGCCGGGCCTGCCGCCCGAGGCGGACGTGCGACCGCACCCGCACATCGGCCTGTCGACCATCACCTACCTGTTCGACGGCGAGATCATGCACCGCGACAGCGTCGGCTCCGAACAGGGCATCCGCCCGGGCGAGGTCAACTGGATGACCGCCGGCCGCGGCATCACCCACTCCGAACGCTTCGAGCGCCTGCGCCGCGAAGGCGGGCCGATCGACGGCATCCAGGCCTGGGTGGCGCTGCCCGATGCGCGGGAGGAAATGGATCCGGGCTTCTGGCATTACCCCAGCGACGCGCTGCCTGTGTTCGACGGCGATGGCATCGTCGGGCGCCTGATCGCGGGCCGGCTGGCGGGCGTGCAGTCGCCGGTGCAGGTCGATTCGCCGCAGTTCTACGTGCACTGGCAGCTGCGCGCGGGGTCGCGGGCATCGCTGCCCGCGGAATACAGCGAGCGCGCGGTCTACGTTGCCAGGGGCGCGGTGGAAGTCGCCGGCCAGCGCGTGGAGGCCGGGAGCATGGCGGTCCTTGCGCCCGGCAAGGCTGCGACCATCGCAGCGCTCAGTGATGCGGTGGTCATGGCGCTGGGCGGCGAGCCCGTCGGGCCGCGCTATATCGACTGGAACTTCGTGTCCTCGTCGAAGGAGCGCATCGAGCAGGCGCGCGCCGACTGGGCAGCCGGGCGGATGAAGCTGCCGGACCTGGACAACGACGAGTTCATCCCGCTGCCGCCGAAGATCGGCCGCATGCGCGAGCCCGAACCGATGTCGTGAGCGCACCCCTGTGGGAGCCGCCATGGCGGCGATCGGTCGATCCGGGTTGCGGGCCGTCGGCCGCTTGTGTGGAAAGCTTCGCCGCTATAGCGGCTCCCACAAAGGCAGAAGCTTCGCCGCTGTAAAAGGCAGAGGCTTCGCCGCTATAGCGGCTCCCACAAAGGCGGAAGCTTCGCCGCTATGGCGGCTTCCACAAGGGAAAAGGCGCACGGATCAGGGCGCGGGTGCGAACGTGACCTTGGTGGAGATGGCGACGTCGTCGGGGATGATCGATACGTCGCCCCAGTCACCGGCGCCGACGCCGAAGTCCAGGCGCTTGACCGTGGCATTGCCGACCAGCACCGGCTGCCGGCCCGGGGTCCAGGTGATCGTCAGCGCCACCGGCCTTTTTACTCCGCGCAGCTCCAGCGTGCCGTCGGCGACGTAGCGGTGGTCGCCCAGGCTGCGGAAGCCGCTGGCGGTGTAGCGGGCGGTGGCGAACTTCGCGACGTTGAAGAAATCGGCGGTCTTCAGCGTGCCGTCGCGGTCGCCGTTCTTGCTGTCGGCCGTGGCCAGCGGAATGGTGACCTCCAGCTTCGCGTCCTGCGGCGCCGCGGGGTCGAAGCTCAGCGTGGCCCTGAAGTCGGGGAACAGGCCGACGAAGGTCTCGCCCTGGTATTCGCTGGCGAAGCTCAGCGCGCCCGAAGACTGGACGTAGTCGGCGGCGGCGGCCGGGGCCGCGATCGCGGTGAGCGTGGCGGCAAGGGCGAGGGGAAGCATGCGGTTGCGAAGGATGCGGGTGTTCATGTCAGTGCTCCGAAGTCGGGTCGGGAGTGGCGTCGGCGCGGCGCAGCGAGGGCAGCATGCGGCGCAGGGTGTCGTCGCCCTGGAAAATGTGGTGGTAAAACGCGGCGCCGGCGTGGGCCAGCACCAGCAGGATCAGCAGCCAGAAGCCGTATTCGTGCACCTGGATGGCGGTCGCGGCCAGCTCTTCGCTGCGCCCGGTGATTGCCGGCAGGTTGAACTGCTTGAACCACTGCAGCGGATACCCGGAAGCGGAGTTGAACGCCCAACCGCTCAGCGGGATCGCAAACAGCAGCACGTACAGCGCGATATGGGTGAGGCTTGCGATGCGCTCCTGCCAGGTCGGGGTGCCCGGCACCGGACGTGGCGCACCGGCGAACAGCCGCCAGGCCACGCGCACGGCCACCAGCGCCAGCAGCGTCAGGCCCAGCGACTTGTGCAGCGCGTAGGCGTTGATCTTCGCCGGCGTCGGCGGCAGGTCGACCATGGTCAGGCCCAGCCAGGCCATCCAGCCGATCAGGGCCACGATGCCCCAGTGCAGCAACATGCTGACAGGGCCCCAGCGATGGTCGGAATTGACGATTTGCATGGCGGTGTTCCCTTACTGAAGGCGTGGCAGGTCGAACACGAGGATCTCGGCATTGTCGCCGCTGGTGATCTCCACCCGCGGCTCGTCGGCGTACAGCAGCGCGTCGCCGGCGGAGACGGCGCGGCCGTTGACCACCGCCGCACCGCGCACCACGTGCATATAGGCCAGGCGCCCGGCGGCGATGTCGAGCGTCGCCGATTCGTTGCCGTCGAACAGGCCCGCGTACATGCTCGCATCCTGGTGGATGGTGACCGAACCTTCGCTGCCGTCGCGGCTGCCGACCAGGCGCAGGCGGCCGCGCTTCTCGGCGTCGGCATAGGTCTTCTGCTCGTAGCCGGGCGCGATGCCCCGGGTGTCGGGGATGATCCAGATCTGCAGGAAGTGGGTCAGGCCCTCCTGGTCGTGGTTGTACTCGGAGTGGGTCACGCCGCTGCCGGCGCTCATGCGCTGCACCTCGCCGGGCACGATCGCCGCGCTGTTGCCCATCGAATCCTTGTGCGCCAGCGCGCCGTCGATCACGTAGCTGATGATCTCCATGTCGCGGTGGCTATGGGTGCCGAAACCCTGGCCGGCCTGCACGCGGTCCTCGTTGATCACGCGCAGCGGACCCCAGTGCACGTGGTCGGGATCGTTGTAACCTGCGAAGGAGAAGCTGTGCCAGGACTCGAGCCAGCCATGCCGGGCGTGTCCACGTTGGTTGGCGGGGCGGTAGGTGATCATGATGCGGACTCCGTGGCGAATGCGACTCTGCGCGGTGGAGAGACAGTGTGATTGATGCGATGTTTGGGATAAACAGCATCAATTACCCATCATTGTTCCAATATTGTCGGCATTGAGGACGGCGCCGGGCTCTATTACGCAAGTCTCAAATCGGCGCGTGTTCTAGATTTGTGATCTTTTGTTTCATTTTTAAGCAACTAAACACGAATACAGAACGATAGACTGTCGTCCTCGGTTGGTGACCCGTGTCCTCCGGTCCTTTCGAGCCCACCATCATCCGCGACGCACACGCCTCATCCAGGAGCCTGTCATGTCCAACCGTATTCCCTGCACCATCCTCGGTCTTGCCCTTGCCGCCGCGTCGGCCTACGCCTTTGCCGCGCCGGTGACCTACACCATCGACCCCGGCCATACCGACGTGGTCGCGCAGTGGAACCACCTCGGCTTCTCGAACCCGATCGCCCACTTCGGCCAGGTCGAAGGCACCATCACCTATGACGCCGACAACGTGGCCGCATCCAGCGTCGAGGTCATCCTCCCGCTGGCCGGTCTGTCCTCGCACGTGAAGGCGTTCGACGACCACCTGCGCAGCGACGATTTCTTCGATGCCGCCAAGTATCCGCAGGCGACCTTCAAGAGCACCGCCGTGGAATCCGCCGGCGAGGGCAAGCTCAAGATCACCGGTGACCTGACCATCAAGGACATCACCAAGCCGGTGGTGCTCGACGCCACCATCAACAAGGTCGACACCCACCCGATGACCAGCCAGCCGGCCGCCGGCTTCGATGCCGTGGCCACGCTCAAGCGCACCGACTTCGACCTGGGCATGAACGCGCCCTACGTCAGCGACGAAGTGCAGCTTCGCATCACCACCGAAGCCGCGGTGCCCAAGCAGGGCGAGTAAGCCCCGGCACTGCGCAGGCGCGCAGACGCCGTCGCCAGGGGCCGCCGCATCGCGAGGTGCGGCGGCTCCTTTTCAGTGCCGGAACGCTCAGCCCTTTGCGTCGAACTGCGAGGGATCGCGCGCGCAGCCGCGCAGCACCAGTTCGATCGCGGCCAGCCCGTCGCGCTCCAGGTCGATCTCCTCGGGATCCACCAGGTGCATGCGCAGGGCGCCGCCGATGACGAAGTGCAGCGTGCGCGCGCAGCTGTCCGCGCTCATGTCCTCACGCAGCTGGCCCAGGGCGTCGGCGCGGCGGAAGGCCGCCTTGATGCGCGACAGGGTCTGGTGCATGCCGGTTTTGCGCAGCGTGGCCAGGGCGTCGTCGGAAGCGGGGATTTCGCAACGCAGCTCGAGCACCTCGAGGGTGGCGCGCACCCGCAGCGTGTGCACCAGGTCCGCGAAGGCCTGGCGCAACATTTCTCGCAGGTCCAGCAGTGGCGTCCTGCCGTCGGGGCGCGAGACGCGATCCAGGCCATGAAAGAAGGGCAGGGTGACGCGGCTGATCATCGCCTCCAGCACTTCGGCCTTGTTCTTGAAATGCCAGTAGACGGCGCCGCGGGTCACGCTAGCGCGCGCTGCGATGGCTTCCAGGCTGGTGCCGGCCAGGCCCTTCTCGCGGAAGCACTCCTCGGCCGCGTCGAGGATGCCCTCGCGCGTGGCCTGCGCGTCCTCCTTTGTCCTGCGTGCCATTAACGCCTCCTGTCCGGCGGGCAGTCTAAGCCCGTTGACCAACATACATTCATGTATGTATATTACACCCCGTCACCTGAAACGCCCAGCACCGATGCCGCAAGCGCGGAACTCCGGTTGCTGGGCGTATGTTTTCGAATTCCCACAAGGCCCCTGCCCACATGACCACGACCCTCCGCCGTGCCCGCCCAATGCTTGTCGTCCTTGCTGCCGCAGTGCTCACTGCCTGTGGCGGCGGCCAGCAGGGCGGAGAGCCCCCGAAGCCCGAAGTCACCGTCGCCACCCTTGAGACCCGTCCGGTGACCATCACCCGCGAACTCCCGGGGCGGACCAATGCATGGCTGGTGGCCGAGGTCCGGCCGCAGGTCAACGGCATCGTGGCCAAGCGCCTGTTCACCGAGGGCAGCCTGGTCAAGGCCGGCGAGCCGCTGTACCAGATCGACGACGCCAGCTATCGCGCCGCGGCCAACAGTGCCCGCGCCCAGCTCACGCGCGCCGAGGCCACCCGCACCGCCGCCCGCCTGACCGCCAACCGCACCGCGGAGCTGGTCAAGGTGTCGGCGGTCAGCAAGCAGGACCACGACAACGCCACCGCCGCGCTGGCGCAGGCCGAGGCCGATGTCGGCGCCGCCCGCGCCGCGCTCGACGCCGCCAACGTGACCCTGGGCTATGCCCGAATCATCGCGCCGATCAGCGGCCGCATCGGCAAGTCCAGCGTCACCCAGGGCGCGCTGGTCACCGCCAACCAGCCGCAGGCGTTGGCGACGGTGCAGCAGCTGGATCCGATCTACGTCGATCTCACCCAGTCCAGCACCGAATTGCTCGACCTGCGCCGGTCTTTGGAAGCCGGCCGCCTGGAGAGCACCGAGGGCATGCCGGTGACGATCCTGATGGAGGACGGCAGTGCGTTCACACATCCCGGCAGCCTCAAGTTCTCCGAGGTCGCCGTGGATCCCAGCACCGGCAGCTTCTCGCTGCGCGTCGAGGTGCCCAACCCCGACCACGTGCTGATGCCCGGCATGTACGTCCGCGCGAAGCTCGGCGCCGGCGTGCGCAACAACGCGCTGCTGGTGCCGCAGAAGGGCGTGGCCCGCGATCCCAAGGGCAACACGTCCGCCCTGGTGGTCAACGCCGAGGGCGTGGTCGAGCAGCGTCCGGTCGTGGTCAGCCAGACCATCGGCGACCAGTGGCTGGTCGAGTCGGGCCTGGCCGCGGGCGACCGCGTGATCGTCGAGGGCCTGCAGAAGGTCGCGCCGGGCGCGGCGGTCGAAGTGACGGAGGAGGCGCGTGCGCCGCGCCTGCCCGGCGCCGGCAACGACGCCGCTGCGCGCGACGCTGCCAACGATGCCGATGCCGATGCCGATGCCGATGCTGGTGCAGGCGATGCCGCTGATGCGGCGGACACCGCCACGACCGACGCGGCCGATGCCGCCACCGAGCCCGCGCCGGCCGCGCAGGAGTAACGGAGACCGCCATGGCACGTTTCTTCATTGACCGGCCCATCTTCGCGTGGGTCATCGCGATCATCATCATGCTCGCCGGCGCGCTGTCGATCTTCAGCCTGCCGGTGTCGATGTATCCCACCGTGGCGCCGCCGAGCGTCGAGATCCGGGCGACGTATCCCGGTGCGTCGGCCAAGGTGGTCGAGGACTCGGTGACCCAGATCATCGAGCAGAACATGAAGGGCCTCGACGGCCTGATGTATTTCTCCTCGCAGTCGTCGTCCAACGGCATGGCGACCATCACCGTGACCTTCGAGACCGGCACCGACGGCGACATCGCCCAGGTGCAGGTGCAGAACAAGCTGCAGCTGGCCATGCCGCTGCTGCCGCAGGAGGTGCAGCGCCAGGGCGTGAACGTCAGCAAGTCGACGTCGAGCTTCCTGCAGGTGATCGGCTTCGTGTCCGAAGACGGCAGCATGGACAAGGTCGACATCGCCGACTACGTCGGTGCCAACGTCGTCGACCCGCTCAGCCGCGTCCCGGGCGTCGGCACCATCCAGGTGTTCGGCGGCAAGTACGCCATGCGCATCTGGCTGGACCCGAACAAGCTGCACACCTACGCGCTGTCGATCCCCGAAGTCACGGCCGCGATCCAGGCGCAGAACGCCCAGGTCGCCATCGGTTCGCTCGGTGGTGCGCCGGCAATCGACGGCCAGCAGATCAACGCCACCATCAACGCCCAGGACCGGCTGCAGACGCCGGAGCAGTTCCGCGACATCATCGTGCGCAGCAACCCCGACGGCTCGGCGCTGCGCCTGGGCGACATCGCGCGCGTCGAGATGGGCACCGAGAGTTACGAGTTCGACTCCCGCTACAACGGCCAGCAGGCCACCGGCGTCGCGATTTCGCTGGCCACCGGCGCCAACGCGCTGGACACCGCCGAGGGCGTGAAGAACGCCCTGGCGGAGATCGAGCCTTACTTCCCGCCCGGCATGAAGGTTGTGGTTCCCTTCGACACCACGCCCTTCGTGCAGGTATCGATCAAGGGCGTGGTCGTGACCCTGCTCGAGGCCATCGTGCTGGTGTTCCTGGTGATGTACCTGTTCCTGCAGAACTTCCGCGCTACCCTGATCCCCACGATCGCGGTGCCGGTGGTGCTGCTGGGCACCTTCGGCGTGCTCGCCGCGCTGGGCTTCTCGGTGAACATGCTGACGATGTTCGCGATGGTGCTGGCGATCGGCCTGCTGGTCGACGACGCCATCGTGGTGGTGGAGAACGTCGAGCGCATCATGTCCGAAGAGGGCCTGTCGCCGCTGGAGGCCACGCGCAAGTCGATGGACCAGATCACCGGCGCCCTGGTCGGCATCGGCGTGGTGCTGTCGGCGGTGTTCGTGCCGATGGCCTTCATGTCCGGCTCGACCGGCGTGATCTACCGGCAGTTCACCGTGACCATCGTCTCGGCGATGACGCTATCGGTGATCGTTGCCATCGTGCTGACCCCGGCGCTGTGCGCGACCATGCTCAAGCCGCTGAAGAAGGGCGAGCACCACGACAGCGGGACCGGCTGGTTCGCGCGCTTCTTCGGCTGGTTCAACCGTGGCTTCGAGAAGACCAGCGGCAAGTACCAGCGCGGCGTGCGCGGCATCCTCAACCGCCCCTGGCGCTTCATGGCCGTGTTCGCGGCCCTGGCGCTGGTCATGGGTCTGCTGTTTGCCCGCATGCCCAGTTCTTTCCTGCCCAACGAAGACCAGGGCGTGCTGATGGTGATGGTGCAGACGCCGGTCGGTGCCACCCAGGAGCGCACGCTGGAGTCGATCGCTGCGCTTGAAAAGCACTTCCTCGAGAACGAGACGGACGCGGTCGAGTCGGTGTTTGCGGTGCAGGGCTTCAGCTTCGCGGGCATGGGCCAGAACACCGGCATCGCCTTCGTCAAGCTCAAGGACTGGAGTGAGCGCGGCAGCGCCGAACTCAGCGCCGAGGCAGTCGCTGCGCGTGGCAATGCCGCACTCGGCGGGATCAAGGACGCCTTCATCTTCGTGATTGCTCCCCCGGCCATGCCCGAACTGGGCATTGCCACCGGCTATTCGTTCTATCTCCAGGACACGGGCGCCCAGGGCCATGACGCGTTGATTGCCGCGCGCAACCAGCTGCTCGGGCTGGCCGGAGAAAGCCCGCTGCTCGCCAACGTGCGCCCCAATGGCCAAGAGGACACGCCGCAGCTGCGCATCGATGTGGACGTGGCCAGGGCGGGTGCGCTCGGGCTGTCGCAGGACATGATCAACGCAACCCTCGCGGCGGCCTGGGGCGGCCAGTACATCGACGATTTCATCGACCGTGGCCGCATCAAGCGCGTCTACATCCAGGCCGATGCGCCGTTCCGCATGACCCCGGAGGATTTCAACCTGTGGTCGGTGAAAAACAGCGCGGGCGAGATGGTGCCGTTCAGCGCCTTCGGCAGTTCGCACTGGGACTACGGTTCGCCGCGCCTGGAGCGCTACGACGGCGTGCCGTCGGTGGAGATCCAGGGCGAGGCCGCGCCAGGCCTGTCCTCGGGCGAGGCCATGGACGAAATCGAGCGTCTGGCCGCGCAGTTGCCGGCCGGCTTCGCCGTCGAATGGACGGCCGTTTCCTACCAGGAGCGTGAATCCGGTTCGCAGACGCCGCTGCTGTACACGCTGTCGCTGCTGATCATCTTCCTGTGCCTGGCGGCGCTGTATGAAAGCTGGACGGTGCCGACGGCGGTGCTGCTCGTCGCACCGCTGGGCATCCTCGGCGCGGTGCTGGCCAACACCCTGATGGGCATGGAGCGTGACGTCTATTTCCAGGTGGCGATGCTGACCACGGTGGGATTGACCAGCAAGAACGCGATCCTGATCGTGGAGTTCGCCAAGGCCAACGTGGAAAGCGGCATGGAGTTGATCGCCGCGACCATGCAGGCCGTCCGCGACCGCTTGCGCCCGATCATCATGACCTCGCTCGCCTTCGGCCTCGGCGTGCTGCCCCTGGCTATCGCAACGGGCGCAGGCTCGGGCGCGCAGCGCGCGATCGGTACCGGCGTGGTCGGCGGCATGGTGGTGGGTACGCTGCTGGGCGTGTTCTTCATTCCGCTGTTCTTCGTGGTGATCCAGAAGCTGTTCGGCGGCCAGCGCGCCACGGCCGACGCACGGCCCGCCTCCGCAGGAGCCATCGACCATGAATAAGCACGCACGCCTCGCGCTGGCGCTGGCGGCGGTTCTCGCCGCCAGCGGCTGCGCCACCCTCGTACCCGCCACGCCCGAAGCGCAGGCCGGCATCCCCGCTGCCTGGCCGATGCCCGAAGTGACGGCCGGAGCGGATGCCGTTGCTCCCGGCACCGGTGTCATCGACGGGGCGGCGGCGCTGCCGATGGTCGACATCGGCTGGCGCGACTTCTTCGCCGACCCCCGGCTCGAAGGCGTCGTTGCGCTGGCGCTGGACAACAACCGCGACCTGCGCGTGGCCATCCTCAACGTCGAGCGTGCGCGGTCGCAGTACCGGATCCAGCGCGCCGACCGGCTGCCGTCGATCGGCGCGGAAGCAATGCTCGAGCGCGTGGGCGGCGACATCCCGGTCACCGAGCAGTACACCGCGGGCATCGGCCTTGCGGCATTCGAACTCGACCTGTTCGGCCGCGTGCGCAACCTCAGTGAGTCGGCGCTGCAGCAGTACCTCGCCACGGAAGAAGCGCAGCGCGCGGCACAGCTGTCGCTGGTGGCCGAGGTCGCGGGCACCTGGCTGGCGCTTGCCGCCGACCAGGAGCAGCTGCGGCTGGCCGAGGCCGCGCTGGACACCTACCGGCAGACGCTGGACCTGAGCAGCAAGCGCTTCGAGTACGGCGCCACCTCGGCGTTGGAGCTGGAGCAGGTGCGCACCCAGGTCGCCGGCGCGCGTGTCGATGTCGAGCGCCTGACCGGCCAGGTGGCACAGGACCGCAACGCGCTGAACCTGCTGGCCGGTGCGCAGGTGGACGCGTCGCTGCTGCCCGATGCCAGGGTGGGTCCGGTCAGCGGCCTGTCCGCGGTTCCGGCCGGGCTCGACGCCGAGGTGCTGCTGCGTCGCCCCGACGTGATCGCGGCCGAGCACCGGCTGTCGGCCGCCAGCGCGAATATAGGCGCGGCACGCGCGGCGTTCTTTCCGTCGATCACGCTGACCGGAAGCATCGGTTCGGCCAGCGACGAACTGTCGGGGCTGTTCGATAGCGGCACGAAGCTTTGGAGCTTCATTCCGCGCATCAACCTGCCGATCTTCCAGGGTGGCCGGCTGCGCGCGGCGCTGGGCATGGCCACGGCCGATCGCGACATCGCGCTTGCGCAGTACGAGCAGGCCATCCAGTCCGGCTTCCGCGAAGTTGCCGATGCGCTGGTGCTGTCGCAGACGCTGGCGGCGCAGGTTGCCGCGCAGCAGGACCTGGTCGATGCCGCCACCCGTGCCGAGTCGCTGGCGCGCGCGCGCTTCGACGCCGGCTTCGACAGCTACCTGTCGCAACTCGACGCCCAGCGCACGCTGTACAGCGCGCAGCAGGCACTGGTGGCCACGCGCCTGGCCGAACAGGCCAATCGCGTCACGCTGTACCGCGTGCTCGGCGGTGGCTGGCTCGAAGACAGCGCACGACCGGTGGCAACGCCGCAGGGCTGATTCCCCACAGGGGTCCGGCAGCCCATCCGGAAGCCCATGTGGGGAAGCGGCGACAGCGGCGATTGTGGGAGCGGCTATAGCCGCGATCCAGCAAGGCCGCAGCACCGGGCCAACGCTGCTGTAGCTGCTCCCACAAGGGTGCAGCCTGCTCACAAGGAAATGTGGGCCGCTGCGCCTTGGGGAGGTGCCTCAGTGGCCGCTGTCGCTGTCGCTGTCGCTGTCGCCGTCGTCCTCCGGCGTGGGCGGCAGGTCGAGCCCGCTCGACCGCAGCGGCGTCCCGGTCGCTGCGGCATGCGCCTCGTGCGCGCGCCGCAGGTCGTGCTGCAGCACGTCGGGCCGCTTCACCATCGCCTTGAAGCGTGGCTCCAGCGCGTCGACGCGCGCCTGGCTTGCGCGGAGGTCGTCGAACGCGCCGCGCCGCGCCGCCGGCGCGCTGTCGGGCGAAAGCAGCAGGTAGTCGGCGATCTCCTGCCGAAGCGCCGAGACCGCCACCTTCGCCTTGCCCTTGGGACTGGTGAGCGACGCCACCACCGTCACCAGCAGGATCGCCACGATCACCACCAGCGAGGTCCAGGTGCCGATCTCGATCACCGGCACCGGCTCGCCGTCGTTGATGAAGGGCAGGTTGTTCTCGTGCAGGGCGTGCAGCACCAGCTTGACGCCGATGAAGCCGAGCACGGCCGCCAGGCCGATTGACAGATAGACCAGGCGTTCGAGCAGCCCTCCGATCAGGAAGTACAGCTGGCGCAGGCCCAGCAGCGAGAACGCGGTGGCGGTGAACACGATGAAGATGTTCTGGGTCAGGCCGAAGATCGCCGGGATCGAGTCGAACGCGAACAGGACGTCGGTACCGCCGATCGCCAGCATCACCAGCAGCATCGGCGTCAGCGCGCGCCTGCCCTGGTAGGTGGTGAACAGCTTGTCGCCGTCGTAATGGGGGCTGGAGTGGAACATCTTCCGCACCAGGCGCACCACGATATTGGGCTTGTCGTCGTCGTGGTCGTCGGGCGCGAGCAGGTTGCCGGCGGTGACCAGCAACACCAGGCCGAACAGGTAGAACACCCACGAGAAGTGCTCGATCAGCGCCGCGCCCAGCAGGATGAACACCGTGCGTGCGATCAGCGCGAAGGTGATGCCGAACAGCAGCACTTTCTGCTGGTCCTCGCGCGGCACCTTGAAGCTGGACATGATCACCAGGAACACGAAGACGTTGTCGATCGACAGTGCCTTTTCGGTGATGTAGCCGGAGAAGTATTCGGCACCCATGTCGGCACCGCCCCAGGTCCACACCGCGACTCCGAACAGCAGCGCGATCCCGACGTAGAGCGCCGACCAGATCGTGGCTTCGCGCAGCGTCGGGGCGTGCGCCTTGCGCACGTGGAAAAAATAGTCGAAGACAAGCAGGCCGATGATCAGTGCGATCGTGGCTTCCCACACAAAAGGGCTGGTCGTCGGCATCGCAGTTCCGGGAGACAGGTAACCGGGCGAGCATGGCATGCGACCGGTTGCGAGGCCGTCAACGCATCCGCGTGCAAGCTGCCAAGCGTTAGCAATGCGTGAAGGCGGGCACGGGTTGCAGGCTATATTCCGGCGCCATCCCTTCTCCCCGGCGACCACCTTTGCATCGACGAGAACTCCTGCTGGCAGGCCTGGCCCTGCCGGTGGCCGTCACGCTGCCCGGCCGCGTCTTCGCCGCCACCGGCGATGGCACCGCGTTCGACGACGGCACGGTGCCGGCGCTGGCCGCGGGGCTCGCTGCCGCGGCGTTCCGCGCGCCCTCGCGAGAGCTGCCGGCCGCGCTCGACGCTATCGGCTACGACCGCTACCGCGACTATCGTTACCGGCCGGAGCAGGCGCTGTGGCACGGGCAGGGACGTGGCTTCGAGGCGCAGTTCTTCCACCGCGGCTACATGTTCCGCGACCGGGTGGAGATGCACGTGGTCGAAGGCGGGCGCAGCCGGCCGTTCGCGTACTCGCCCTCGCTGTTCCGCTTCGACCACGGCGCGCCGCCGCCGCCCGCCGGCACGGACCTGGGCTTTGCCGGCTTCCGCCTGCACGCTACCGGGCAGGCCGGCGATGCGCTGGACGAAATCGCATCCTTCCTTGGCGCGAGCTATTTCCGCGCGGTCGCGCGCGGCCTCGGTTACGGGCTGTCGGCGCGCGGCCTGGCGCTGGGCAGCGGCGACCCGGGAGCCGAGGAGTTCCCGCTGTTCCGCGCCTTCTGGCTGGAGACGCCCGCAGGCGCTGCCGGGCAGGTCGTGGTGCACGCGCTGCTGGATTCGCCAAGCGTGGCCGGCGCGTACCGCTTCGCGATCACGCCCGGCGACGACACCGTGTTCGACGTCGACGCGCGCCTGTATCCGCGCACGGACCTGGCCGCCGCCGGCATCGCACCGCTGACCAGCATGTACGAATTCGATGCCCACGATCGCGCGCGCATCGACGATCCGCGTCCGGCGGTGCATGACTCGGACGGCCTGGCCCTGCTCACCGGCAGCGGAGAACAGGCCTGGCGGCCGTTGCGCAATCCGCGCACGGTGGAGCACAGCGGCTTCCAGGATCACGATCCGCGCGGCTTCGGCCTGATGCAGCGCAAGCGCCGCTTCGAGGACTACCAGGACCTCGAGGCCGGCTACGAAAAGCGCGCCAGCTGCTGGGTCGAGCCGCTCGACCCCTGGGGCGAGGGCGAGGTCCACCTGGTCGAGATCCCCACCGCCAACGAGTACGCCGACAACATCGTCGCCTTCTGGCGTCCGGCCGCCCCCCTGGCTGCGGGCCGCGAACACCGCTGGCGCTACCGGCTGCACTGGGCCGCCGATCACGGCTGGAACCCGCGCCTGGCGCGCGTGGTGGCCACCCGCAGCGGTGCGCTGGACCGCGCGTCGGGCCGCCAGTACCTGATCGACTTCGCAGGCGGGGCACTGCCGGAGAACGATGGCGGCGTGCGCGTCCAGGCCAGCGCCAGCGCTGGCGCGCTGAGCAACGCGGTGGCCTACCGCAACCCCCACGGCAGCGGCTGGCGGGTGGGTTTCGAACTCGAACCCGGCGATGCAGCGGCGGTTGAAATGCGGCTGTGGCTTGAAGGCGACAGCGGGCGCCTGACCGAAACCTGGCTGTCGCGATGGACACCGTGAGCCCTTCCGCAGCCGTGCCTGGCGGTGCGGTCGCACCGCATCCCGCGCTGCCACCGCTGCCGCCCGAGGCACCGCTGGACATGCCGGTGCAGGCGCTCGACCGCGGCACGATCAGCAACCCGTCGCGCCCGACCACGCCGCCGAACATGGCCTGGCGCCGCTTCGCCGTGATCGCCGCCGCCGCGCTGCTGACCGCCATCGCCACCTACCAGCTGTGGTGGCTGCTGCGCGGCGACGGCATCGATCCGCTCGAGGGCACGATGCTGGTGCTGTTCGTCGGCCTGTTCGCCTGGATCGTGCAGGCCTTCGTGGGCGCGATCGCCGGCTTCGTGCTGCTGCTGCAGCGGCGGCCGCTGCGCATGGGCATGAGCGCGCACGGCCCGCTGCCGGCGCTCGCCACGCGTACCGCGCTGCTGGTGCCGATCTACAACGAGGATCCCGCGCGGCTGATGGCCGGCGTCCAGGCCATGCACGAGTCGCTGGCGGCCACCGGGCAGCTGGAGCGCTTCGACTTCTTCGTGCTCAGCGATACGCGCAATGCCGCCATCCAGGCGGAAGAAGCGGCGACGTTCCTCGCCCTGTGCGAACGCCTGGGGCCAGGTGCGCGCGTGTACTACCGCCTGCGCGACGACAACAGCGAGCGCAAGGCCGGCAACATCGCCGACTGGGTACGGCGCTGGGGCGGCGCCTGGCCGCAGTTCCTGATCCTCGACGCCGACAGCGTGATGGATGGCGGCACCCTGGTGCGCCTGGCCGCGGCGATGGAGCGCCACGACGACGTCGCGCTGATCCAGACCCTGCCGGTGATCGTCAACGGCAACACCCTGTTCGCGCGCATGCAGCAGTTCGCCGGCCGCGTGTACGGGCCGGTGATCGCCTATGGCGTGGCCTGGTGGCACGGCGCCGAGAGCAACTACTGGGGCCACAACGCAATGGTGCGCACCCGCGCCTTTGCGGAGTGCGCGGGCCTGCCCGAGCTGCGCGGGGTGAAGCCCTTCGCCGGCACCGTGCTCAGCCATGATTTCGTCGAGGCGGCGCTGATGCGCCGTGGCGGCTGGGCGCTGCACATGATCCCGGGCCTGGGCGGCAGCTACGAAGAGGGTCCGCCTTCGCTGACCGACATGCTGGTGCGCGACCGCCGCTGGTGCCAGGGCAACCTGCAGCACGGCGCGGTGCTGCCCGCGCGCGGCCTGCACTGGGTCAGCCGCTGGCACCTGCTGATCGGCATCGGCCACTACTTCACCGCGCCGATGTGGGCGATGCTGATGATCGTGGGCGTGTCGATCCCGCTGCTGCATGCGGGCTTTTCCTGGGGCCAGTTCTCGCTGGAGGGCTTCACGCCCACGGCCTACTGGCGCGAGCAGGACGCCAACCGTTTCATCGCCGTGTTCGTGGTGACGATGACGATGCTGCTGTCGCCGAAGCTGATGGGTTACTTCGCCACGATGATTGACCCGGCCATGCGCCGCGGCTGTGGCGGCGCGTGGCGGACCTTCGTCGGCATGCTTCTGGAAACGCTTCTGGCTGCGCTGATGGCGCCGGTGACCATGTACGTGCAGTCGCGCGGCGTGGCCGGGGTGCTGGCCGGCAAGGACTCGGGATGGGAATCGCAGCGCCGCGACGACGGCACGCTGCCGCTGCGCGAGCTGCTGCGCCTGTACGGGGGCTTGACGCTTGCCGGCGTGGTGGCCGGCGTGGCCGCCTGGATGGTTTCACCGGCGTTGGCGGCGTGGATGTCGCCGGTCATCCTGGGCCTGGTGCTGGCGATTCCGATCGTCGCCCTGGGTGCATCAGCCGCGGCCGGCCAGTGGCTGCGCAGGCGACGCATCTTCGCCACGCCAGAAGAACTGGCGCCGCCGCCGGTGCTGGTGCGCGCGACCGAGCTGCGCGCGACGCGTCCCGACGCAGCGGCCTGATCGCCCGCGGCGGCGGCCCGCGGGGCCGCCGTGGCAGCGCCATGCATAATGGCGCGCCAACCGTATTGAGGCTTGCCATGCTGCTGGACTGCATCGAGCGCGAGACCGGACCCAACCCGGCCTGGAGCATCATCTGGCTGCACGGCCTCGGCGCCGACGGCGGCGACTTCGTGCCGATCGTGCCCGAACTGGTGCGCCCGGACTGGCCGGCGCTGCGCTTCGTGTTCCCGCATGCGCCGGTACGCCCGGTGACCATCAACAACCGCGTGCCGATGCGCGCCTGGTACGACATCGTCGACATCGACCTGGCCAACCGCGCCGACGAAACCGGCGTGGCCGAATCGATGGTCCAGGTCGAAGCGCTCATCGCGCGCGAGGTCGAGCGCGGCGTGCCGCGTTCGCGCGTGGTGCTGGCCGGGTTCTCGCAGGGCGGCGCGGTTGCCCTCGCTGCAGGCCTGCGCAGCGCCGAACCGCTTGCCGGACTGGTGGCACTGTCCACCTACGTTCCGTCCCCGAACAAGGCCCGCGACGCGCTGGCCGCCGGTGCCGAAAAGCAGCCGGTGTTCGTGGGCCACGGCAGCCAGGATCCGGTGGTGCCGTTCCAGGCCGGCCAGCAGAGCGCGGCGCTGCTGCGCGAACTGGGCTTCAAGGTCGACTGGCACGCCTATCCCATGCCGCATTCGGTCTGCGCCGAGGAGATCCGCGACCTCGGTGACTGGCTGGGGCGGCGGTTCGCGTCGGGCTGAGGCCCGTGGGCAACGCGCGCGCCGACGAGCCGTGGCTGCCCGACCTGTGCCGGCTGCCGCGGCTGGCGGCGATGCTCGGCATCGCCCAGCTGGTAGTTGTTGTTGTGGTGCTGGTGCCCGATGCCGGCAGCCGTTGGGACGTCGCGCGCGTGCTGTCCACCAGCGGTTTCGCGCTGTGGCTGGCGCTGTCGGTGTCGGTGCTGCTGTGCGTGTCCCGGCGCGCGCTGTCGCGACTGCCACGGCGCACCGGTGCGCTGGTCGCCGTGGCGCTTGCCGCGGTCGTCGCCGGCGTCGTGGCGGCGGTGGTGCATGCGCTGTTCGCCAGCGTCGGCGAAGCGGGGGCTTGGCCCTCGGCGATGCGCTTCGTCACCGGGTCGGCCGGGGTGGTCACGCTGATCACCGCGCTGGCGCTGCGCTACTTCTACGTCATCGACCGCTGGCAGGCGCAGCTGGCGGCGCATGCGCGCGCCGAGGCCGACGCGCTGCAGGCGCGCATCCGCCCGCACTTCCTGTTCAACAGCATGAACATGATCGCCACCCTGCTGAAGCGCGACCCGGAGGTCGCCGAACGCGCGGTGCTCGATCTGTCCGACCTGTTCCGCGCTGCGCTCGGTGCCGGAGAGGGCGACTCTTCGCTGGCCGAGGAAGTGCGGCTGGTCGAACACTACCTGCGCATCGAGCAGCTGCGCCTGGGCGAGCGCCTGCGCGTGGAGTGGCGGCGCGAAGAGCCGCTGCCCTGGGACCTGCCGATGCCGAGGCTGGTGCTGCAGCCGCTGCTCGAGAACGCGGTGCTGCACGGCATCTCGCGGCTGCCGGAGGGCGGCACGGTGGGGATCACGCTGGTCGCGGACGACGATATGCTGCGGATCATCGTGCGCAATCCATCGCTGCCGCCGGATGCGCCGGGGGTACACGGCGCGGGACACGCGCAGCGCAGCATCGTGCACCGCCTGGGCTACGCCTTCGGCCCGCGCGCGCGCATGACCTGCGGCTGGGACGCGGGCTACTATGCCTGCGAGCTGCAGCTGCCGCTGGGCGAGCTGTCGCTGGGAGCGGGGGGGAGGAGGACGCCATGAAAGTGGTCATCGCCGACGACGAGCCGCTGGCCCGCGAGCGCCTGCGCAGCCTGCTGGCCGCGCACGCCGACATCGAAGTGGTCGCCGAAGCCGGGGACGGCCGCGCCGCGCTGCAGGCCTGCGCCGAGCACGAACCCGACTTCGTCCTGCTCGACATCGCCATGCCCGGCATCGACGGCCTCGAGGCCGCGCGCCACCTGGCCGCCTTCGAGCCGCGCCCCGCCGTGGTGTTCTGCACCGCCTACGACGCCCACGCGCTGTCGGCCTTCGATGCCGCCGCCGTCGATTACCTCGTCAAGCCCGTGCGCCCCGAGCGCCTGCAGGCGGCCATCGAACGCGTGCGCACGTTTGCGGCGGGCATCGAGCGCAGCCGCGGCGACGGTGGCGGCAAACGCCGCACCCACCTCTGCGCGCGCCTGCGCGGCAGCCTGCGCCTGATCCCGATCGAGGACATCCACTACCTGCAGGCCGATGAGAAGTACGTGGTGGTGCACCACGCCCGCGGCGAGGACCTGATCGAGGAGTCGCTGAAGTCGCTGGAAGAGGAGTTCGGCGACCGTTTCCTGCGCATCCACCGCAACTGCCTGGTCGCGCGCCATGAGCTGGTCGAACTCCGCCGCGACCCCGAAGGCCACGTCCACGCCATCCTCCGCCACGGCGCGCACCCGCTGGAAGTCAGCCGGCGCTGCGTGGCGCCGCTGCGCGAGATGCTTCGCGAGCGCTGAGCGGCCGCAGGTTCTCGGCGGCGCCAGGCTGGGCCCTTGCGCGGCGGGGTCAGGAGCGCTCCACCGTCTGCCGCGTCGCCCGCTTCAGCCCCGTCAGCAGCCGGTACGGACTGTTCCCGCTGCGTGCCGCGACTTCGGCGACCGGCAGGCACGCGCCCCACAGTTCGATATCGCTGCCGATGCCGGCGCCGGGGTGGTCGGTCAGGTCCACGGTCAGCATGTCCATCGAGACGCGCCCGATCAGCTCGCCCGGCTGGCCGTCGATGATCACCGGGGTGCCCGAGGTCGCGTACTGCGGATAGCCGTCGGCATAGCCGATCGCCACCACCCCCACGCGCGTCGGTCGCGAGGTGGTGAAGGTGCCTGCGTAGCCGATCGGTTCGCCCGCGGCGAGCTCGCGCACCGCGATGACCTTGGACGCCAGCGCCATCACCGCGCGCAGCGGCTCGGCCTCCGCGCACGGCGCGTCGAGCATGTGCGAGCCATAGAGCATCAGGCCTGGGCGCACCCAGCCACCGCGCGCCTCCGGCCAGGCCATCAACGCGGCGGAGTTGGCAAGGCTGGTGGTGGTGCCGGGTGGAAGCCGTGCCAGCGTCGCGTTGAAGGTGGCCAGCTGCGCGGGCGTGCTGGCCTGGCCGAGCTCATCGGCGCGCGAGAAGTGGCTCATCGCGACCATCTCGCCCACCCATGGCAGTGCGCGCAGGCGCCGCCATGCAACGGGATAGTCCCCGGGGGCGAGGCCGAGGCGGTGCATGCCGGAGTCGAGCTTCAGCCAGACCGGCAGCGGCCGCCGCAGCGGATGGCGCTCGAGCACGTCCACCTGCCAGGGCGAGGCCACCACGGTCCACAGCGCATGCCGTTCGATCAGCGGCAGCTCGTCGGCGTCGAAGAAGCCTTCCAGCAGCAGGATGGGCGCGCGGATGCCGGCCTCGCGCAGCTCGATCGCCTCCTCGATGCAGGCCACGCCGAAGCCGTCGGCTTCGCCGTCGAGCGCGCGCGCGCAGGCCACGGCGCCGTGCCCGTAGGCGTCGGCCTTGACCACGGCCAGCGCCTTGCCGCCGCCGAGGGTTCGCGCGTGTCGGTAGTTGTGGCGCAGGGCGTCGAGGTCGATGGTGGCGCGCGCAGGGCGCATCAGCGCAGCCCCGTGGGCGCGGCGGGCCAGGGGCGCCCGTAGCGGGAGATGTCGAGGCCTTCGCTGTCGATGGCGGGCGCGCGGCCGTCCACCAGGTCGGCGAGGTAGCGCCCGGAGCCGCAGGCCATCGTCCAGCCCAGGGTGCCGTGGCCGGTGTTGAGCAGCAGGTTGCGGTACGCCGTGGGGCCGACGACGGGCGGGCCATCCGGCGTGGACGGGCGCAGGCCGCTCCAGAAGCTGGCCTTGGCGAGGTCGCCGCCGTCGGGATACAGGCTCTTCACCACCAACTCCAAGGTGTCGCGGCGGCGCTGCGGCAGCGACAGGTCATAGCCGCTGACCTCGGCCATGCCGCCGACGCGGATGCGATCGTCGAAGCGGGTGATCGCAACCTTGTAGCTTTCGTCGAGCACCGTCGAGTGCGGCGCCATCCCGGGATGCGTGATCGGGATCGTCAGCGAATAGCCCTTGAGCGGGTACACCGGCAGGCGGATGCCGAGCGGCGCCAGCAGGCGCGGCGACCACGCGCCCAGTGCGAGCACGTAGCGGTCGGCGATTTCGGTCCGGCCCTGGACGCGCACGCCGGCGATGCGATCACCGTCGCCGAGCAGGGCTTCGACGTCCTGCCCGTAGCGGAACTCGACGCCTGCGGCCTCGGCCATCGCCGCCAGCCGGGTAGTGAACAGGTGGCCGTCGCCGGTTTCATCGCCCGGCAGGCGCAGCGCGCCGGCCAGCGTGTCCGCAACCCTGGCCAGCGCCGGCTCCACGCGGACGATTCCCGCGCGGTCGAGGAGCTCGTAGGGCACGCCGTAATCGCGCAGGATCGCGATGTCCTTGGCGGCACCGTCAAGCTGCGCCTGGGTGCGGAACAGCTGCGTGGTGCCGAGCGTGCGCTCCTCGTACGCGATGCCGGTGTCGCGGCGCAGCTCCTCCAGGCAGGCACGGCTGTACTCGGCCAGCCGCACCATCCGCGCCTTGCTGATGGCGTAGCGGTGATGGGTGCAGTTGCGCAGCATCTGCCACATCCAGCGGTATTGCGCCGGGTCCGCGGTCGGCCGGATCGCCAGCGGCGCGTGCCGCGACAGCAGCCAGCCCACCGCTTTCAGCGGAATGCCCGGCGCGGGCCAGGGCGAGGCGTAGCCGGGCGAGACCTGGCCGGCATTGGCAAAGCTGGTTTCCATGGCGGGCCCGGACGCGCGGTCGATGACGACGACGTCGTGCCCCTGTTGACGCAGATACCACGCGCTGGTCACTCCGATCACACCGGAGCCCAGGATCAGGATACGCATTGGATTGACTCGGTCGGGCGGGCGGCCAAGGGCGGCGGCGTGGCGGGCGGGTTCAGGGAATCCGCCATTATATGGATCGACGCAGCTTCGCGAGATGCTGCGGTAGCTTCAGGTCCTGCGCGGGTCAATGCCCTGCGCGGGTCAATGCGCGGACGCGGCAATCTCTCTCGCAATCATGGACGCATGCGCTTGCGGGGTCACCGGATGGAAATCGCGCGCGACCACGCGCCCCCTTCCCCGCAGCGCGGCCAACATGTTGTTGGCCGGGTAATCGCCGCCCATGATCGCGGCGCAGTCTTCGTCCGCCACGCGGTCGATGAAGCCCCGATCGGCGTCCGATGCGGGATCGAAATTGAAGCCGATCCGCCGCTCGACAAAGGGAATGATGCTGCCCGCGTACGTGAGGAACAGCTCGAAATCAAGGTGGTCCAGCAGGACCCGCGTGATGTCCTGTGCACGCACGCCTTCATTCGAGTACGCAGCGTGGTTCTCGGCGCGATAGTGCGTTGGCGCGCTGTTGGTGAAGCGATCGAAACGCCTGTCTTTCGGCAGTTCGCTCCAGCGCTCCTGCACGACGCGGTCCACCGAAGGCCAGAGCAGGTGGCCGTTCCTGCCGACGATGTCGGACGTGAGCAGGACGCCCCCCCCCCCGTGGGAGGCCAGGCACCGGGCTATTCCCGCCACTGTGTCCTCGAGATCCTCCAGGTGATGGAAGATCTGGTTGGCGATGATGACGTCTGCGTCCACGTCGAGGGCCGCGAGCGCTTGGCCGGCGTCGGTGGCCTTGAACCGCATGGCAGCGCCGACGCCGGCCGCCGTCGCCGCGTGCCGTCCGGCGTCCAGCAGGCCGCGGTTGATGTCGACACAAGTCAGGCGGAAGTCCACACCGCGTTCCCTGAGCGTGACCGCGAGCCCGATCTCCAGCGCACACGCGCCCGTGCCCAGACTCACGATGTGCAGCGGCTCCGGCAAACGCCCGGCTTCCGCCAGCACGTACTTGAGATAGAAGTCCTCGGGTGACTCGTAGCCGCGTGCCTGCAGCATCGGCCGCACATGGCGCTCCGACCAGTAATGAAAGATCGGGGGCAGCGTGTCGCCCTGGTAATGCGGCGTGAACCGGAAGGCCAGGATCTCTGTCAGCCGTCGGAGCCGCCGCCCCAGCGGGCGCGGGAGCACGCGATCGAGAGCCGCGATAGCCCGCTTGGCGACGATCCGGTTGCGGTAAGCGAGTTTGAAAATCCCTGTCGACACTTGACGCCCCGTGGCACGTCGACCGTTTACGGGCGTGCGCAGGTGATCGTACCGCAAGCGCCAACGAACCATTCCGGGTCCTCCGCATCGTCGGCGGGCGATAATGCCCCCATGACCACGCTCCGCATTGCCACCCGCAAAAGCCCGCTCGCCCTCTGGCAGAGCGAACACGTCGCCGACCTGCTGCGCGCCGCCCACCCCGGCCTCAGGGTCGAACTCGTGCCCATGTCCACCCGCGGCGATGAAGTGCTGGACCGTTCGCTGGCGGCGATCGGCGGCAAGGGCCTGTTCCTGAAGGAACTCGAGCTGGCGATGCTGCGCGGAGACGCCGACTGCGCGGTGCATTCGCTCAAGGACGTGCCGATGGAGGTCGACGCGCCGTTCGCGCTGCCGGCCTTCCTCGAGCGCGCCGACCACGCCGATGCCTTCATCAGCAGCCAGTTCGCAACCTTCGATGCGCTGCCGCCGGGCGCCTGCGTCGGCACCTCCTCGCTGCGTCGGCAGGCGCAGCTGCGCGCGCTGCGGCCGGACCTGGAGATCCGCGACCTGCGCGGCAACGTCAACACGCGGCTGGCCAAGCTCGATGCCGGCGAATACGACGCGATCGTGCTGGCCTGCGCGGGACTGGATCGGCTGGGCCTGGGCGGACGCACCCGCGCGCGCCTGGATGCGCCGGACTGGCTGCCGGCGCCGGCGCAGGGCGTGATCGCGATCGAGTGCCGCGGTGACGATGAGAAAGTGATGGCGCTGTGCCGCGTGCTCGACCACGGGCCGACGCGCATCTGCGCGGGGGCGGAGCGGGCCTTGAACCTGGCGCTGCACGGCAGCTGCCACGTGCCGGTGGCGGCGTTCGCGCAGCTCGATGGCGATGCATTGAAACTGCAGGCGCTGGTCGGATCGGCGAGCGACGGGCGTGCGGTGCGGGCGGAGGCCCTGGGGCCGGCGTCGGAGCCGGACGCGCTGGGACGCGACGTGGCGGGGAAGCTGATGGCTGGGGGCGCGGGGGAGTTCTTGCCCGCTTCGTAGGGATCAGTTCCGCGAGCTTGCCCCCATCCGCACCCGTTGGGGGTGGTCAGAACCGGTAGCGGACCTGCACGGAGCCTTCGGTGTCCGTCGCTCCCGTCCCGCCATTCCCCGCACTGTCATGCCGCAGCTCGAAGTTCGACTGCAGCGTCCACTGGTCCACCAGCTTGAGGTCCAGGCCGATCACCTGTCGGGTGGTGGTGTTGAACCTGCCGGTTTCGACCAGCAGGTTCTGGGTCAGCAGGGCGCGGTCGGCGATGCTCTGGCGCAGCTCGAGCCTGCCGCGGGCGATCAAGCCAGAGCCGGCGGTGCCGTAGTCGGCGTAGGGCTGCAGGCGGTAGCCGGTGCCGAATTCGAGCTTGACGTTGGTGTCGGGCGTGCGCACGGCCTCGTAGCCGAAGCCTGCGGTGAAACGCGAATGGCTGCCGTGGTTGATCCGCCAGTCGCGGCGCGAGGCCGGTGAGTACAGCGGATAGCGGCGCGCGGCGATCGCCGGCAGGCGCATCGGCACCAGCGGGTCGACGCTGCCGGGCGTCTTCGGCTGCTGGATGCGCGTGAACCGCGTCGGTGCCTGCCAGGCGGCGTCCTCGCAGACCAGGCGATAGCAAGGACGGCGCAGCTCGGCGCGGCCCGCCGCGAGGGCGATCATCGCCGGCTCGCCGGGAGACTCCGGCAAGGGCTGGATGAACACGGGCGGGGCGGCGAGCGCCAGCCAGAGGGCCGCGAGCATGGATCGGGAGTCCGGTGGAAACGGTTACACCGCCATTATCGCGGGCATCGGTGGCCGTTCCAAGGCGCGGCCACGCTCCGGTTCAGCAACAGGCGCTGACGACGTGGCGGGCCTGGGCGAACAACAGCCAGCGTTCGGCGAACGCGCTCGCGAGCAGGCCCAGCGCCGCCAGCAGCGTGGCCGCCAGCGCCGGGATCCAGCCGAACGCCATCAGCAGCGTGGCCAGCAGCGGCAGCGCGACCAGTCCTGCCAGCGCGGCCCATCGCAGCCGTACGGCGTGCCGGCGCGCGAGTTCGGACACCTCCATGTCGCGATCGATGGCGCGCCAGTACAGCCACTTGAGCGCCGCCAGCACCAGCCCGAACAACACCAGCGTCGGCAGCATGCCGGCCGGGCCCTGGCCACGCAGCATCGCCGCCATGGTCACCAGCTGCAGGGCCAGCCCGGTCAGCAGCGCGAACAGCAGGTAGACCGGCAGCACCAGCGGGTGGCGCCAGGCCGGGATCGGCTTCAGCGAGGCGTAGACCATGGCCGTGCAGGCCACGGTGGCCAGCGCCATCACCGCCAGCAGCAGCCCGAGGCAGGCCAGCCAGGCGGCGCGCGTGGCGCCAGTCGGCATCCACAGCAGCAGCGCCATCGCGGCCATCGCCAGCGGCGCCGTGGCCACTGCCAGCACGCCCTCGCGCGACAGCCACGAGCTGCGCCACTGGCTGAAGCTGCGGTCGGATTCGCCCACCTGGGCCAGCGAGCAGAGCAGGCCGATCGTCGACAGCAGCAGGCCCAAGCCGAGACCGGCCAGCTGTACGCCTTCGAGCGCCGGTGACAGGCCGCCGCGCAGCGCCAGCAGGGCGATGGTCAGCCCCGACCAGGCAAGCAGGCCGTAGCCGGCGCCGGAGAGGGTGGTGGAAAAGATGGCCGGCAGGGCGGGATGCATCGGATCCGGTGGTGGCGGCAAACCGGTCACGGCAGGCTCACGCGCTGAAGGGGAAATAGCGCGGGATCAGCACCACCGCCATCACGATGAAAATGATGTTCAAAGGCAGGCCGACCTTCACGAAATCGCGGAAGCGGTAGCCGCCGGCGGCGTAGACCATGGTGTTGGTCTGGTAGCTGATGGGCGTGGCGAAGCTGGTTGATGCGGCGAAGGCCACCGCGACCAGGAAGGGCTTGCTGTCGAGGCCGAGCGATTCGGCGGTGGCGATCGCGATCGGCACCACCACCGCCGCCGAGGCGTTGTTGCTCATGGTCTCGGTCAGGACCGAGGTCAGCACGTAGATCACCGCCAGGGTCGCCACTGGCCCGAAGCCGCCGAACAGGCCGATCGAGAAGTCCGCGATCAGGGCCGCCGCGCCGCTGTTCTGCAGGGCGATGCCCAGCGGCAGCACGCCGGCCAGCAGCAGCACCACGCGCCAGTCGATGGCGGCGTACGCATCTTCCGGCTCCAGCACGCGCAGCAGCAGCAGCATGCAGCAGCCGATGATCGCCGATGCGACGATGCTCATCAGCCCGGCCGCGGCCACCGCCACCACCGCCACCAGGATGCCGAGCGCCAGCAGCGAGCGGCGGATGGACGTGCGCGTCTGTTCGCGCTCGCCCAGCACCACCAGGCCGGGGTCGGCGCGCATCAGGTCGAGCGCGCTTTCCGGCGCGTCAAGCAACAGCACGTCGCCAACGGCCAGCGGCACGTGATCCAGCGGCTGCCTGGTGGACAGGCGGTGGCGGTGCAGGCCCTGCACGCGGGCGTGGTAGGTATGGGCGAAGCGCAGGCTGGCCAGGGTGTGTCCGATGAGGTGCGAGCTTGGCGCCACCATGGCTTCGGCGTGCACGCGTCCGTCCTCGTCGTCGCCCTCGAGGTCGCCGGCCACGTCGTCGTGGCGCAGCTTGAGTTTGCGCCGCGCGGCCTCGATGTCGGTCCAGTTGCCGCGCACCAGCAGGCGGTCACCGGCTTCGATCCCGGTGCCCCGTGGCGATGGCACCGCGGCGCGACCGCGGAAGATTTCCAGCACCACCACGTCGCCGCTGTCGTCGGGCAGCAGCTCGCTGCCGCGCTTGCCGATGGCGCCGGACTTCTCCGGGACCAGCAGCTCGGCCACGTAGCGCCCGGCATGCCCGCTGTCGGCCTGCTGCGGAACGCCGAGGTCGGGCAGCAAAAACTGGCGCGCGATCATCAGGTACACCGTGCCCACCACCACGAAGATGATGCCGAGCTGGCTGAATTCGAAGATGGTGAAGCCTTCGTGCCCCGCCTGCCGCGCCATGGAATCGACCAGCAGGTTGGTGGAGGTGCCGATCAGCGTGCACACACCGCCGAACTGGGCCGCGTACGACAGCGGGATCAGGAACTTCGACGGCGGAAGATTGTTGGCCACCGCCGCGGCGATGATCAGCGGCAGGAACACGGCGACCGCCGCGGTGTTGTTGATGAATGCCGATACCAGGGCGGTCAGCAGCATCATCACCAGTGCGAGCAGCCAGCCCCAGCGGATGCGCGCGATGGTTTCGCCCAGGCGGTTCAAAGACCCGCTCCGCTGCAGCCCGGCGCTGAGCACGAACATCGCAGCCACGGTGACCGTGGCCGGGCTGCTGAAGCCCGACAGCGCCTCCTCGGTGCTGACCAGGCGCAGGGTGAGCAGCGCGGCCAGCACCAGCATCGCCACTACTTCCGGCGGCATCTTTTCGCTGATGAACAGAGCGATGGCGCCAGCGACCACCAGGAAGGTGAGCAGCATGTCCGGGGTCATGGACGCCGCACTCCCGGGCCGCGCGGCGGAGGCGTGGTCATCGCGGCGGCGCTCGCCAGCAGGTTCAAAGGCATTCCATTTTCTCGGGCCCCGGGGACGCGCATTGCCACCTCCATCGGGAGCCGGCGCGCAGGAGGTCAGGATATCCGCAGGCCGTGGGGGTGCAATGTCGACGGTACAGGGTGCCATCGCTGGCGGACGAGGGCATGGATGCGCGTCACGCGCGGGTGGGATACTGGCGGCCTGTTTCCGCCCTGCGAGGCACCGCTTGCCCAGCCCAGACACTTCCCGGTTCGACGTCGTCGTGGTCGGCGGTGGCGCCAGCGGCGCGCTGGTCGCGACCCACCTGCTTGGCGACGGTGCATGCCCGCACACGGTGGCCCTGGTCGAAGCGCGTCCGGCGATGGCCGAAGGCGTCGCGTATTCCACCCGGTCCCCGGAGCATCTGCTGAACGTGCGCGCCGCCGGCATGAGCGCGTTCGGCGACAGGCCGGAGGATTTCGTCAGCTTCCTGGAGGGCCTGCCCGAGCATGCCGGACAGGACCGCGCCGCGCTCGGCGCGCGGTTCATGCCGCGCATGGTCTATGCGCGCTACCTGGCGGCGTTGGCTGAAGGCCGCCCGGGGCTGGAACGCTTGTGCGGGATCACCGATGCCGCCGTGGACGTGGTGCCGCTGGAGGACGGGTTCGAGGTGGTATTGGCGTCGGGAAGCCGGCTGCAGGCGCGGGCGGTGGTGCTGGCAGTGGGCAACCGCCCCGCGAGGCTGCCGCTGGCGGACGGGAGCACCAGCGGCCTGGCCGTGGTCGAGGCCTGGGACTATGCCGGGGTCGCGGCGATCCCACCGGATGCCGATGTCTGCATCCTCGGTGCCGGGCTGAGCATGGTCGACGTGGTCCTGGCCCTGGGCGCCAACGGCCACCGTGGGCGGATCACTTCGCTGTCCCGAAGCGGGCTGATGCCGCTGCCGCATGCGGAGCCGGCACCGCCGGCCGAATTCGACGTCGCCGGCCTGCTGGCGGAGCCGCGGCTGCGCGCCAGGCTGCGCGCAGTCCGCCGCGTGGCCGCGCGCGAGCAGGCGCAGGGTCGACCCTGGCAGGCGGTGATGGATGCGCTGAGGCCCCATGTGCAGGCGCTGTGGACCAGCCTGGATGCTGTCGGGCAGCAGCGCTTCCTGCGCCATCTGGTGCGCCATTGGGACGTGCACCGCCACCGCATCGCTCCGGAGGTCGCGCGCCAGCTGGACGCAGCCACGGCGTCCGGGCAGCTGCAAAGGCTGGCCGGCCGGCTGGTGGCGGTCGAAGGCGGGCCCCGGCCCGGCATCACCTGGCGTCCCCGTGGCGGCGATGGCCAGGAGCGCTTCAAAGCCGACGTGCTGGTGAATGCGCTCGGCGTGGACAAGAGGATCGACGTCGGCGACGGGTTGCTGGCGCGCCTGTGCGTGCGCGGGCTGCTGCGCCCCGGACCGCATCGCATCGGTGCCGCAACCGCGCCCGACGGCGCTCCCCTCGGCGCCAACGGCGCGCCGGTGCCGGGGCTCTGGACCCTGGGGGCGCTGCGGGTGGGCGACCTCTGGGAAAGCATCGCCATGCCCGAGCTGCGCGGCCAGGCACGGGACGTCGCCGCCGCGGTGCGCGCCCATCTCGACGCGGCCGGGCCATAATCGCGCCATGGACCGCTACGAACGCATCCTTTCGCTGCACCGCATCCTCGGCTCCGCGCGCTATCCGGTCACGGTCGCGCGCCTGCAGGAGGAACTGGACTGTTCGCGTGCCACCGTCTACCGCGACGTGGCCTTCCTGCGCGACGCGCTGATGGCGCCGATCGTGGGCGACGATGCCGGCATCCGCTACGACGCCGAAGAGAGCGGCCGCTTCGAACTGCCCGGCCTGTGGCTGAGCTCCGAGGAGCTGCACGCGCTGCTGGCCGCGCAGCAGCTCCTGTCGCGCAGCGGCGGCGGCGTGCTGTCCTCGGCGCTGGCACCGCTGCAGTCGCGCATCGAGAAGCTGCTGAGCGAGCACGCCAGCGGCAAGCAGTGGCCGATGGAGCGCGTGCGCGTGATCCCGCACCGCACCCGGCGCCTGGATGAGCAGGCCTTCCGCGCGGTGTGCTCGGCGGTGCTCGAGCGCAAGCGCCTGGCCTTCGAATACCGTGCGCGCTCGACCGACGAGAAGACCCGGCGCACCGTGTCGCCGCAGCGCATCACCCACTACCGCGACAACTGGTACCTCGACGCCTGGGACCACGAGCGCGACGGCCTGCGCAGCTTCTCGGTCGACCGCATCACCCACGCCCGCGGGCTGCAAGACGCCGCGATCGATGTCGACGAGGGCGAGCTCGACCGCCACCTCGGCGGCAGCTACGGCATTTTCTCGGGGGCGCCCAAGGGCGTGGCGACCATCCTCTTCAGCGCCAGGGCCGCACGCTGGGTCGCCGACGAACACTGGCACTCGCAGCAGCAGGGCCGCCACCTTGCCGACGGCCGTTACGAATTGAAGGTGCCGTACAGCGCGGCGCGCGAGCTGTTGATGGACGTGCTGCACTACGGCAGCGACGCCGAGATCCTCGAGCCGCCGTCGCTGCGCGAACAGGCCAAGTCGCTGCTCGAGCTGGCGCTGTCGAACTACGAACGCTGACGCGCGTCTGCGGCGTCAGCGGCCCGGCGTCGGGCTGGCGGCGGGCTCGAAGCCGAGCCGTCCTTCCTGTTCCGGAACCTGGGGTACGCGGCGCAGCCGGTCGGTATTGACCCCATGGCTGCGGATCCGGCGCTCGAGCTCGAGATAGGCCTCGTCCTCCACCTGCCGCGCCCGGGTCAGGATCCAGGCGTGGTCGCGCCCGGGCGAATCGATCAGCAGCCAGCTGCCGTCGGTGGCCATTTCCAGCATGCGCAGCCGCGTGGGCAGGACGCCGTAGGCGCGCACTTTCCAGATGCGGTCGCCGTGGCCGTCGCGGCGGGCGGTGGAGCTGGCGGATTCCAGCGGCTGGTCGAAGCCCGCGCGCCAGCGGCGGCCGAGTTCGATCCGGTCATCGCCGGCCATCGCCAGGTGGGTGCTGGAAGCGACCTGTCCGCGTTCGCCGAACCATGGCACCCGCGCTGCCACGTACCAGTCGCCCATCAGCACTTCGAGTGGCGGCATGCGCGCGTCGCGGCCGCCGGACCGGCTGCCCTCGGGCCCGCTGGCACAGGCGGCCAGCAGCAGGCACAGCACAAGCGCGCACAGGGCGCGGATGGAAGAAGCGGGTTGGAAGGGAACGCGTCTTGAATGCTGGGTCATCACGTAGTCCGTGGTGCCGCCGCAGGCTGCCAGCGGGCCGGCGAAGGCGGTGTCAATGCCGGGGTCGCAGTCCTTGAGATGGGGCGGTTGCAGGCTTGGCTCCACAGTCTGGAGAGCCATCATGACACCACGCACACGCCACCGGTTCCACTCCGTCCGCCTTGCCGCCGCCGCCGTGCCTGCCGGCCCGGACTGGGTGGCGCGCGGAGTGCTGGCGCTGATGTTCCTGGCCCTGGTGGCCATGCTCTCGCTGCCGCAGGCGCGCGGCGACAGCGCCAGCTTCGGCTGGGTGCCGCTGTGGCTGGCCGGGCTTCCCGTCACGGCCTGGCTGGCACTGGCCGTGGCCCGTCGCCGCGGCTGATCAAGACCTTCGGCCCGGGTCCGCGCTCCGCGGCCTGTGCTAGCGTTGCCGGCCCACCCGCCGGAGCCTGTCGCATGTCCAAGCTGCCCCATGCCTGCCTGTTCGCCGCGCTTGCCGTTGCCTCCTTCGGCGCGACCGCACAGGAGGACGCCGAAGTGACCGATCCGTACCAGTGGCTCGAGGACGTCGAGGGCGAAAAGCAGCTCGCCTGGGTCCGCGGGCAGAACGCGAAGGCCGAGGCCGAACTGGCCGACACCCCCGGCTTCAAGGCGCTGGAAGCCGATCTGCTGGCCATCTACGACTCCGACGACAAGATCCCGGGCGTCTACAAGCAGGGCGACTGGTATTACAACTTCTGGAAGGACAGCAAGCACGAGCGCGGCCTCTGGCGCCGCACCACGCTCGAGGAATACCGCAAGCCGCAGCCGAAGTGGGAGACCGTGCTCGACCTCGACGCGCTCAACAAGGCCGAGGGCGAGAACTGGGTCTGGCACGGCGCCAACTGCCTGCGTCCGGAATACGAGCGCTGCCTGGTCGCGCTGTCGCGCGGCGGTGCCGATGCCGACGTCACCCGCGAGTTCGACCTGTCCACCCAGACCTGGGTCGAGGACGGCTTCTTCCGCGACGAAGCCAAGGGCGCGCTGGTGTGGATCGACCGCGACACCGTCTATGCCTACACGGACTTCGGCGATGGCAGCCTGACCAGCTCGGGCTACCCGCGCATCGTCAAGCAGTGGACCCGCGGCACGCCGATCGACTCGGCCACCGTGGTCTACGAGGGCAAGCCCGATGACATGTACATCGCGGCCGGCCGCGACCACACGCCGGGCTTCGAGCGCGACTTCGTCAGCCGCACCCTGGCCTTCTACAACGACGAGCTCTACCTGCGCGGCGCCGACGGCACGTTGACCAAGGTCGACGCGCCGAACTCGGCGCAGAAGTCCGTGCAGCGCGAATGGCTCGCCCTCGAGCTGCGCGAGCCCTGGGAGGTCGGCGGCAAGACCTACAAGGCCGGATCGCTGCTGGTCGCGAAGTTCGATGACTTCATGGCCGGCAAGCGCGAGTTCGAGGTGCTGTTCGAACCCACCGACACCACCTCGCTGGCCGGGTCTTCGTTCACGAAGAACCACCTGGTGCTGAACGTGCTGGAGGACGTCAAGAACCGGCTCGTGGTGCTCACCCCGGGCGCCGACGGCTGGACGCGCAGCGAGCTGGCCGGCGTGCCCGAGTTCGGCACCGTCAGCGCCCAGGCGGTGGACAGCGATGAATCCGACGCGCTGTGGATGACGGTCACCGACTACCTGACCCCGACCACGCTGATGCTGGCCAGCGCCGCGCCCGGCGCGGCGGCGCCGGAGGTGCTGAAGACCCAGCCCGAATTCTTCGATGCCTCCAGGCACGTGGTCGAGCAGCACTTCGCCACTTCGAAGGACGGCACGCGCGTGCCCTACTTCCTGGTGCGCCCGAAGGACGCGAAGGCCGACGGCAGCAACCCGACGCTGCTGTACGGCTACGGCGGCTTCGAGATCTCGCTGACTCCCGGCTATTCCGGCGGCGTCGGCAAGGGCTGGCTGGAGAAGGGCGGCACCTATGCCGTGGCCAACATCCGCGGCGGCGGCGAGTACGGCCCGCGCTGGCACCAGGCCGCGCTCAAGGCCAACCGCCACAAGGCCTACGAGGACTTCGCCGCGGTCGCGCAGGACATGATCGAGCGCAAGATCACCTCGCCCGCGCACCTCGGCATCCGCGGCGGCAGCAACGGCGGGCTGCTCACCGGCAACATGCTGACGCAGTACCCGGAGCTGTTCGGCGCGGTGGTGATCCAGGTGCCGCTGCTGGACATGCAGCGCTACCACAAGCTGCTTGCGGGCGCGTCGTGGATGGCCGAATACGGCAACCCGGACATCCCGGAGGAGTGGGAGTTCATCAAGACGTTCTCGCCCTACCACCTGTTCGATGCCGCGAAGGACTACCCGCCGACCCTGATCCTGACCTCGACCCGCGACGACCGCGTCCACCCCGGCCACGCGCGCAAGATGCACGCGCTGATGTCGGAAGCGGGCAAGGACGTGCGCTATTACGAAAACATCGAGGGCGGACACGGCGGCGCGGCCAACAACAGGCAGGCCGCGCACATGGACGCGCTGTACCTGACCTTCCTCTGGCAGCAGATCGGCCCCGACGCCGACTGATTCCGCCAGCAACAAGCCCGGGGCGCCGCAAGGCGCCCCGGTTGCATCCGCCCTCCGTGGACCCCATCCAATGAAGCCCATCGCACTCGCCGGCCTCCTGCTCATGACCCTCACCAGCCACGCCGCCACGCCCACGCCGCCCGACGTCGAGAAGCGCGCCCACGAGGTCCGTGCCCCGCACGGCGCGGTGCGCCAGGACGAGTACTACTGGCTGCGCGACGACGCCCGCGAAGACAAGGCCATGCTGGCCTACCTCGAGGCCGAAAACGCTTACGTCGACCAGGTGGTGGCGCCGCTGGAGCCGGTCGAGGACGCGCTGTACGACGAGTTCATCGCCCGCATCAAGCAGGACGATGCCAGCGTGCCCTACCGCGAGCGCGGCTGGTGGTACTACTCGCGCTACGAGACCGGCAGGGACTACCCCGTGCACGCCCGTCGCAGGGACGCCGAAGGCCTGGGCGCCGCGGACATCATGCGCCTGAACGAGGCCGGCGACTTCGCAGCGGAGCAGGTGCTGCTCGACGTCAACGCCATGGCCGAGGGCAAGGACTATTTCTCGGTCGGCGTGTACGAAGTCAGCCCCGACAACCGCATCCTGGCCTGGGCCGATGACAGCGTCGGCCGTCGCCAGTACACGATCCGCTTCCGTGATCTCGAGACCGGCAGGGACTTCCCGGAATCCATCGCCGGCCTGTCCGCCGACATGGTCTGGGCCGATGACAACCGCACGCTCTTCTACGTCGAGAACGACCCCGACACCCTGCTGACCGTGCGCGTGAAGAAGCACGTGCTCGGCACGCCCGTCGCCGACGACGTGCTGGTGTACGAAGAGAAGGACGACAGCTTCTACATGGGCCTGGATCGCACCCGCGACGACCGCTTCATCTGCATCGGCGTCGGCAGCACGGTGTCCAGCGAGCTGCGCTGCACCCCGGCCGCCGACCCGGGCGAGTTCACCGTGCTGGCGCCGCGCGAGCGCGACGTCGAATACGAAGCCGACCACTTCGACGGCCGCTGGGTGATCCTCACCAATGCCCCCGACGCCGACGGCAACAAGGCGCCGAACTATCGCATCGCCACCGCGCCCAGCGGCGCCACGTCGCGCGCGGAGTGGAAGGAGTGGATCGCGCACCGCGACGACGTGCTGCTGGAGGGCTACGAGCTGTTCGACGGCTTCACCGCGATCGCCGAGCGCTCCAATGCCCTGGAGCGGGTGCGCGTGCTGAAGGCCGGTGGCGGCGACGAGTACGTGGCCGCCGACGAGCCGGCGTATTCGATGGGGCTTTCCGTCAACGCCGAGCCGGATACGCAGTGGTTGCGCTACGGCTACACCTCGATGACCACGCCGGGCACCACCTACGAGCTCAACGTGCAGACCGGTGAGCGCCGCCTGCTCAAGCAGCAGCCGGTGATCGGCTACGACCCTTCGAAGTACGTGACCGAGCGCAGCTGGGCCACCGCCCGCGACGGCACCCGCATCCCGGTGTCGCTGGTCTACCGCAAGGGCTTCGAAAAGGACGGCACCGCGGCGCTCCTGCAGTACGCCTACGGCAGCTACGGCATGTCGATGGACCCGGGCTACAGCCTGACCACCACCAGCCTGCTGGACCGCGGCATGGTCTACGCCATCGCCCACATCCGCGGCGGCCAGGAAATGGGCCGCAAGTGGTACGACGACGGCAAGCTCAAGAACAAGGTCAACACCTTCACCGACTTCATCGACGTCACCGATCATCTGGTGGCCGAGGGCTGGGCGGCGAAGGATCGTGTGGCCGCGTATGGCGGCAGCGCCGGTGGCCTGCTGATGGGCGCGATCGCCAACATGGCGCCGGAGAAGTACCGGCTGATCCTGTCGCAGGTCCCGTTCGTGGACGTGGTCACCACCATGCTCGACCGGACCATCCCGCTCACCACCAACGAGTACGACGAGTGGGGCAACCCGGAGCGCAAGGCCGACTACGACTACATGGTCCGCTACTCGCCGTACGACAACCTTGAGGCCAAGGCCTATCCGGCGATGTTCATCGGCACCGGCCTGTGGGATTCGCAGGTGCAGTACTGGGAGCCGGCGAAGTACGTGGCGCGGCTGCGCGACCTCAACACCTCGGACGCGCCGGTGCTGTTCCGCACCAACATGGATGCCGGCCACGGCGGCAAGTCCGGCCGCTTCCGCCGCTACCGCGAGCTGGCCGAGATGTACGCCTTCATGCTTGACCAGCTGGACGTCGCCGCCGCCGCGCCCGCCAACCCGGCCGCGGCACCCCCCACCAACCCCGCCCCGGCACTGTAGGAGCAGCTACAGCTGCGACCGCCCACCCGTGCTGTTGTGGGACATCGCCGCGGCGACGCCATCCCTGCTTTTGTGGGACATGGCTGCGGCGATGCCATCCCTGCTTTCGTGGGACATGGCCGCGGCGACGCCATCCTTGCTTTCGTGGGACATGGCTGCGGCGATGCCATCCCTGCTGTTGTGAGACATGGCCGCGGCGACGCCATCCCTGCTTTTGTGGGAGCGGCTATAGCCGCGACGCTCTTTGGTCGCCAGCCCATTTCGCGGCTATAGCCGCTCCCACAAAAGCCGCTCCTGCAACAGCGGGCGCCCAGGCGCCGCCAAAGGCATGATGACGGGATGGATGAGAATCCCCGCACGCCAACGCCAACGCCAACGCCAACGCCGGCCCCGGCCCCGGCCCGGCCGCCTGGCGCGCGCCGCGCGCGCTTCCGCTGGGCGTGGTGGCTGCTGGCCTACGCCGCACTCGGCCTCGGGCTGCTCGGCGTGGTGCTGCCGGGCCTGCCCACGGTGCCCTTCATCCTGCTCTCGGCCTGGGCGGCGGCGCAGGGCTCCGAGCGCCTGCACCGCTGGCTGCTGGCGCACCCGCGATTCGGGCCGATGATCCGGGACTGGCAGGAGTACGGCGCTGTCGCCCGGCGCTCGAAATGGATGGCCACGGGTGCCATGGCGGCCTCGGCCGCGATCCTGCTGGTCCTGGCGTGGCTGACCGGCTACGCGCGCTGGTGGGCGATCGCGCTGCCGATCGCCTGCATGGCCGCGGTTGGTGCGTGGCTGTGGATGCGGCCGGAACCACCGCCGCGCTAGACTGCGGCCATGAACATCCGCGCCCTGCTGCCCCTCGCCCTGCTGTCGTCCGTGCTCGTGCTGTCCGCCTGCGGCAACAAGGGTCCGCTGCTGCCGCCACCGGCGCCGGAAGACGAGGATTGGCCGGCTGAACCCGCTGCCGAAGCCGACGCTGACGCCGATGAAAGCATCGACGGCGTGCCGGTGGATGACGATGCGGATGCCGACCTCGACGCGGACGCAGATGTCGATCCCGATCCCGATCCCGAGGTCGAGGCCGGCGTCGATGGTGAGGGCGACGACCCGGCCGCCGGGACTTCCGGCGACGATGGTGATGGCGGCGCCTGATCCCGTGGTGGCCGCGGCCGCACCGGCCGCGCTGCGCTTCAGCAAGATGCACGGCGCCGGCAACGACTTCGTGATCCTCGACCTGCGTGGCGGCCGGCCACCGCCGGATCCCACGCTGTGCCGGCTGCTCGCCGACCGCCACCGCGGCGTCGGCTGCGACCAGATACTCACCATCGCCGATCCGCGCAGCACGGGTGCGGTGGCGTCCTACGCCATCTGGAACGCCGATGGCTCACCCTCGCAGCAGTGCGGCAACGGCGCACGCTGCGTAGCTGCCTGGCTGGTGCGCGACGGCGCTGCAGCGGGCGACTTCATCCTCGACAGCCCGGTCGCCAGCCATCGCGTGCGCGCCCTGGACGGCGGCGGGTTTGAAATCGCGATGGGCACGCCGGAGTTCGCGCCGCAGGCGATTCCTTTGGCCGGTTTCGACACTGAGGTGGATGCGTACACGATCGAAATCGAAGGCCGTGCGCTGCGCGTCGGCGCGGTCTCGATGGGCAACCCGCACGCCGTGCTCGAGGTCGACGACGTCGAGGCCGCGCCGGTGGCGGAGCTGGGCCGCGCGCTGCAGCGGCACGCGGCGTTCCCGGAGTCCTGCAACGTCGGCTTTGCCGAGGTCATCGCCCGCGACCGCATCCGCCTGCGCGTGTTCGAGCGCGGCGTCGGCGAGACGCTGGCCTGCGGCAGCGGCGCCTGTGCCGCGGTGGCGGTGCTGGCGCGCCGCGGCCGCGTGGACGCGGCGGCCGGCGTGGATGTCGCGCTGCCCGGCGGCACGCTTCGCATTTACCATGGTGCCGACGGCGGCCTGCGCATGGCCGGACCGGCGGCATTTGTCTACGAAGGGGTATTCAACGCATGAACGACACCGTCGAGAAGCTCGGCGCCCACGAAGTCGCGGCCTGGCTGCGCCGGCATCCGAAGTTCCTGCAGCAGTTCCCGGACCTGGCGATCAGCATGGTGGTCCCGCGCGAGGACGGGCCGGCGGCGTCGCTGGCCAGCTACCAGCTGGAGGTGCTGCGCGACAAGAACCGCGAGCTCTCGCGCCGCCTGCAGGACCTGTACGCGGTGTCGCAGGAGAACGAGCGCCTGGCCGTGCGCACCCACCAGCTGACCCTGGCGTTGATGCGCCCCGGCAGCGCCGCCGGCGTGGTGCGCGCCATGGTCGCGACGCTCGCCGAGGACTTCAGCGGCGACCTGGTGCGCGTGGTGCTGTTCGAGCCGCTTCCCGGCCTGCACGACGAGGAGTGGCTGCAGGTGATTCCCCGCGACGACCGCAGCCTGCAGCCCTTCGCCGACTGCATCCGCGATGGCGAACCGCTGTGCGGCCGGCTGCATCCGGACAAGCAGGCGCTGCTGTACGCCGCGCGCGTCGACGAGGTCGCCTCCACCGCATTGCTGCCGATCGAGGGCGTGGGCCTGGTCGCGGTCGGCAGCCGGGATCCCAACCGGTTCTATCCGGGGATGGGGACGCTGTTCCTGCGGATGATGGGCGAGGCCTTCGCGGCGGCGCTGCTGCGCCAGCGCGATTAGTCTCGCGAAGCCGCGAAGACGCCAAGGGAGGAAGAGGCATGGCCGGGGCGGGTGGGGAGAGTGCGGTGGCTTTCGGATCGCATCCGGCGGTCGCCGATTACCTGGACCATCTCGAAGTCGAGCGCCGGATGTCGCCGCATACGCTCGATGCCTACCGGCGCGACCTGGGCGCGCTGGCCGGCTGGGCCGCGGCTTCGGGTCACGACGAGCTGCTGGCGCTCGACACCGCCGCGATGCGCGCCTTCGTCGCCGCCGAGCACCGCCGCGGCTTGGCGCCGAAGAGCCTGCAGCGGCGGCTGTCGGGCTGTCGGAGCTTCTACCAGTGGCTGCTGAAGCACGGCCTTGTCGCTGCAAATCCGGCCACCGGCGTGCGGGCTCCGCGTGCGCCGCGCAAGCTGCCGCAGGTGCTCGATGTCGATGAGGCCATGGCCCTGGTGGAGGTGCCCACCGATGCGCCGCTGGGCCTGCGCGACCGCGCGCTGCTCGAACTGTTCTATTCCTCCGGCCTGCGCCTGTCCGAACTGCGCCTGCTGCGCTGGCGTGACATCGATCTAGACCAGGGCCTGGTGACCGTGCTCGGCAAGGGCAGCCGGCAGCGCACCGTGCCGGTGGGCTCGCATGCCTGCAGGGCGTTGGCCGAATGGCGTGCAGAGAGCGCCGCGGGCGCGCGCCCGGCCTCCGACGCGCCGGTATTTCCGGGCCGCGGCGGCGCGCCCATCGGCGCGCGCGCCGTGCAGCTGAGGCTGCGGCTGCTTGCGCAGCGCCAGGGCCTGTTCAAGCGCGTGCATCCCCACCTGCTGCGGCACTCCTTTGCCAGCCATATGCTGGAGTCTTCCGGCGACCTGCGCGGCGTGCAGGAGCTGCTGGGCCACGCCGACATCGCCACCACGCAGATCTATACGCACCTGGACTTCCAGCACCTGGCGAAGGTGTACGACGACGCGCATCCGCGGGCGAAGCGGCGAAAGTAGGTTCCGCGGGGAGGTTTCGGTTGGACGCTCCGCACGTCGCCCAATCTGCCCGGGCGCCTTCCCCCGCAAGCGGGGGAAGAGGGTCGCTTGAAGGGAGCAGGGGATGGCCCCACGTCTGGGATTCAGCCTACGGAGGCCGCATGGACCCCAGCCAGAATCCCAACGTGTTCCACGCCACCACCATCGTTTCGGTGCGCCGCGAGGGCCGCGTCGCCATCGCCGGCGACGGCCAGGTGACCCTTGGCCATACGGTGATGAAGTCCAACGCGCGCAAGGTGCGCCGCCTCGGCCGTGACGGCCAGATCCTCGCAGGCTTCGCCGGCGCCGCCGCCGACGCCTTCACCCTGTTCGAACTGTTTGAATCCAAGCTCGAGAAGCACGGCCAACTCACGCGGGCCGCGGTCGAGCTTGCCAAGGACTGGCGCACCGAGCGCCGCTTCGGGAAGCTCGAGGCGCTGCTAGCGGTCGCCGACAAGGACACCTCGCTGATCATCAGCGGCACGGGTGACGTGATCGAGCCCGAGGACGGCCTGGTCGCGATCGGCTCCGGCGGTCCCTACGCCCTGTCCGCGGCGCGCGCGCTGATGGCGCACACCACGATGGACGCGCGCGCGATCGCCACCGAGGCGCTGCATATCGCCGGCGACATCTGCATCTACACCAACCGCAACGTCGTGGTCGAGGAACTCTGAGCATGGCCATGAAGATCGATACCTCCCACGCGTCCATGACCCCGCGCGAAATCGTGCAGGAGCTCGACCGCCACATCGTCGGCCAGCAGGAGGCCAAGCGCGCGGTCGCGATCGCGCTGCGCAACCGCTGGCGCCGCGCCCAGCTTGGCGACGAGCTGCGCAACGAGGTCATGCCCAAGAACATCCTGATGATCGGCCCGACCGGCGTCGGCAAGACCGAGATCGCGCGCCGACTGGCGACGCTGGCCAACGCGCCCTTCGTGAAGGTGGAGGCCACGCGCTTCACCGAGGTCGGCTACGTCGGCAAGGACGTCGAGCAGATCATCCGCGACCTCGCCGACACCGCGGTCAAGCTCTACCGCGAGCAGGCCAAGCAGAAGATGCGCACCCAGGCCGAGGAGCGCGCCGAGGACCGGATTCTCGATGCGTTGCTGCCGAAGCGTGAGCAGTCGCAGTCGACAGGTTTCGGCTTCGGCGCCGGCGCCCAGGGCAGCACCACCGTCGACATCGGCGCCGAGCCCTCGTCGCAGGAATCCGAGACCCGGCAGAAGCTGCGCCGCCAGCTGCGCGCCGGCGAGCTCGACAAGCGCGAGATCGAACTCGACCTCGCCGCCGGCGGCGGCGTCGACATCATGACCCCGCCGGGCATGGAAGAGATGGGCCAGCAGCTGCGGCAGATGTTCGCCAATCTCGGCAGCGGCAAGACCAACAAGCGCAGCATGGCGATCCACGCCGCGCGCCCGCTGCTGGTGGAGGAAGAGGCCGGCAAGCTGGTCAACGAGGACGAAGTGCGTGCGGCCGCGATCGAGGCCTGCGAGCAGCACGGCATCGTCTTCATCGACGAAATCGACAAGGTCGCCAAGCGCAGCGAGGGCATGGGCGCCGACGTCAGCCGCGAGGGCGTGCAGCGCGACCTGCTGCCACTGGTCGAAGGCTCGACGGTCAGCACCAAGTACGGCCCGGTGAAGACCGACCACATCCTGTTCATCGCCTCGGGCGCGTTCCACCTGGCCAAGCCCAGCGACCTGATCCCGGAGATGCAGGGCCGCTTCCCGATCCGCGTGGAACTCTCGGCGCTGCTGAAGGACGATTTCGTGCGCATCCTCACCGAGCCCAAGGCGGCGCTGACCAGGCAGTACGTCGAGCTGATGAAGACCGAAGGCCTGGAGCTCGCGTTCACCGATGACGCGATCGACCGCCTGGCCGAGATCGCCGCGGACGTCAACGAGCGCCAGGAGAACATCGGCGCCCGCCGCCTGCACACCGTGCTGGAGCGGCTGCTCGACAGCCTGAGCTTCGAAGCGCCCGACCGCGGCGGGGCCGTCAACATCGACCGTGCCTATGTCGATGCGCAGCTGGGCGAGCTGGTGCAGGACCAGGACCTGAGCCGCTACATCCTGTAGTAGGGCCCGCGGAATGCCTCCCGTTCCCCGCGATCGTGGGGACGGGTGGCCTCCGGGCATTCAGCAAGCGGCGCGTATCCGGGCATGCCCAGCTGGCAGACTGGCCCCCCGGACCGCTCCGCGAGGCCCACCATGCACCGTTCCCCTTCAATCGCCGCCGCCGCGCTCGCGCTGCTGCTGGCCGCCGCGCCCGCCGCCGCCGCCGACGTGTCCTGCCGCCTGGACTTCGACATGTCCGGCTGGTCCGTGTTCTACAAGACCGGCTCCGGCACCGGCCGCGTCAGCTGCGACAACGGCCAGTCGCGCGCAGTGACCATCGAAGCCCGCGGCGGTGGCCTGACCGTCGGCAAGTCCGAGATTCGCGGCGGCCGCGGCCAGTTCTCGGGCGTCGGCTCGATCAGCGAGGTGCTCGGCACCTACGTCGCGGGCGAGGCCCACGCCGGGGTGGTGAAGTCCAGCAAGGCGCAGGCGATGACCAAGGGCGAAGTGTCGCTGGCCCTGGCGGGCACCGGCGAGGGCTTCGACCTGGGCGTGGCGTTCGGGGCGTTCACGATCGAGGCGCGCTGAGAAAGCCGCGGCGCGGCCTCACTCCTCCCCGATATCCTCGTTCCACAACCCCGGATTCGCCTCGATCCACTCGCCCATCATCGCGACGCAGCGCTGGTCATCCAGCACCACCACCTTGGTGCCGCTCTCCCGCAGCCATTCAACCCCGCCGGCGAAGTTCACCGCCTCGCCCACCACCACCGTGCCGATGTTGAACTGCCGCACCAGCCCGCTGCAGTACCAGCAGGGCGCCAGCGTGGTGACCATGATCGTGTCGCGGTAGCTGCGCTGGCGGCCGGCCTTGCGGAAGGCGTCGGTCTCGCCGTGGATGGAGGGGTCGTCTTCCTGCACGCGCCGGTTGTGGCCGCAGCCCAGCAGGCGGCCGTCGCCGTGGTAGAGGGCGGCGCCGATCGGGATCCCGCCCTCGGCCAGGCCCTGGCGGGCTTCGGCGATGGCGGTGTCGAGCAGGGCGCGGTAGTCGGGGGTGGCGATCATGTCGGGCTCCAGGCGGGCGGGGAGGGCCGGCATCGTGCCACGCCGCGGGGCGTGCGGTCCGCGACGCGCACGCGCCGGCGCCGGCACGGTGCGATAATCGCCCCATGACCGACCGCGACCCCCGCCCCGACACCACCCACTTCGGCTTCCGCGATGTGCCGGTGGCCGAAAAGCAGAAGCTCGTCGGCGAGGTGTTCTCGTCGGTGGCCGGCAGCTACGACCTGATGAACGACCTGATGTCGTTCGGCATCCACCGGCTGTGGAAGCGCTATTTCACCGCGACCGCGCAGGTGTCGCGCGGCGACCGCGTGCTCGACCTCGCCGGCGGCACCGGCGACGTCGCCGCCCTGCTGCGCCCGCGCGTGGGCGAGACCGGGGAGCTGGTGCTCGGCGACATCAACGGCAACATGCTGCGCGTGGGCCGCGACCGCATGGTCGACCGCGGCCACGTGCGCGGCTTCAGCTACGTGCAGTGCAACGCGCAGTCGCTGCCGTTCCCGGACGCGAGCTTCGACCTGGTCACGATCGCCTTCGGGCTGCGCAACGTGACCGACAAGGACGCCGGCCTGCGCGAGATGCTGCGCGTGCTGAAAGTAGGCGGGCAGGCGCGCGTGCTGGAGTTCTCCGAGGTGCCGGACTGGTTCAAGCCCGCGTACGACTTCCACTCCTTCAAGGTGCTGCCGCGCCTGGGCCGGCTGTTCGCCAGCGACGCCGACAGCTACCAGTACCTGGCCGAGTCGATCCGCAAGCATCCGCCGCAGGAAGAGCTCAAGTCGATGATGGAGGCCGCGGGCTTCGCGCGCTGCCGCTACCGCAACCTGTCGGGCGGGATCGTCGCCATCCACGACGGCTACAAGGCCTGAGGCCGGACCCGCGGCCGGACCCGGAAGTGGGCCGTCGCGTACCTGGCGGCGCGCTGCGGGCACCCGGAGTGGCCACCGGCTAGAATCGGGGGCTGTTCCAATCACCGGACCCCCGTCCATGACCCTGAGCCGCACCCTTCGCCTCGCCGCCATCGCGGCGCTGGTCCTGTTCGCCCTTGTTGCCTGCAAGCGCGAGCCGACCCCCACCGATGCGCCGCCGGCACCCAAGCCGCAGGCCGCCACCAGCGGCGACGACTACGACGAGCACTCCTACGCCGAGCCGGACAAGGTCGCCATCGACGACCTGGCGCTCGACCTCGCGCTTGATTTCGACGCCCGCACCATCAGCGGCACCGCCACCTACACCCTCGACTGGCGCGATGACGCGGCCACCGAGCTCGTGCTCGACACCCGCGACCTCAAGATCGAACGCGTGGAAGGCGAGGGCGAGGGCGGCGCCTGGCAGCCGCTGGAATACGCGCTGGCCGGTCGTGACGACCTTCTGGGCAGCAAGCTCACCATCCAGGCGCCCGGGCGCAACGCGCACATCCGCGTGGCCTACAGCACGGTGCCCGAGGCCTCGGGCCTGCAGTGGCTCAATGCCGCGATGACCCAGGGCAAGGCCACGCCCTTCATGTTCAGCCAGTCGCAGGCGATCCACGCGCGCTCGTGGGTGCCGCTGCAGGACACGCCGCGCGTGCGCTACACCTACAGTGCGCATGTGACCTCGCCAGCCGACGTGATGGTGCTGATGAGCGCCGACAACGATCCGGCGGCCCCGCGCGACGGCGACTACAGCTTCAGCATGCCGCAGCGCATTCCCTCGTACCTGATGGCGATCGCCGCCGGCGACCTGGTGTTCAAGCCGATCTCGGCGCGCTCCGGCGTCTGGGCCGAGCCGGCCGCGGTCGACCGCGCGGTGGCCGAGTTCGAAGACACCGAGAAGATGATCGCCACCGCCGAGTCGCTCTACGGCCCCTACCGCTGGGAGCGCTACGACATCCTGGTGCTGCCGCCGTCGTTCCCCTACGGCGGCATGGAGAACCCGCGCCTGACCTTTGCCACGCCCACCGTGATCGTCGGCGACAAGTCGCTGGTGTCGCTGATCGCGCACGAGCTGGCGCACAGCTGGTCGGGCAACCTGGTGACCAACTCCAGCGCCAAGGACGGCTGGCTCAACGAGGGCTTCACCAGCTACGTCGAGAACCGCATCATCGAGGCGCTGTTCGGCAAGGAACGCGCCGACATGGAGTACGTGATCTCGCGCAACGGCCTGAAGGCCGAGATCGCCGACATGAGCCCCGAAGAGCAGGCGCTGGCGGTGCGCCCGGGCGTGGTCAAGGATCCGGACGACTCGCTCAGCGCGGTGTCCTACGACAAGGGCGCGTGGTTCCTGCAGTTCCTGGAGGAACGCTTCGGCCGCGCCGAGTTCGACGCCTTCCTGCGCGGCTATTTCGATCACTTCGCGTTCCAGTCGATCCCGACGTCGCGCTTCGTCGAGTACGCCAACGAGCACCTGCTGGGCAAGTACCCGGGCAAGGTCAGCCGCGAAGAGTTCGATGCCTGGCTGTACGAGCCGGGGATCCCGGTCACCGCGCCGCAGGTGCTGTCGCGCAACTTCGGCGTGGTCGACAGCGCGCGCCTGGGCTGGCTGGGCAGCGGCACGGTGCCGCCCGCGGTGATCACCGACGCGTGGAGCACGCAGGAATGGGTGCATTTCCTCGAAGGCATGCCGGAGACGCTCTCGACCGAGCAGCTGTCGCAGCTCGACACCGCCTATACCTTCACCGGCACGCCCAACGGCGAGATCGCACAGCGCTGGTACCCGCTGGCGGTGCGCAGCGGCTACGTGCAGGCCTATCCGGCGATCGCCGACTTCCTGCGCACCATCGGCCGCCGCAAGCTGATCATGCCGACCTACCAGGCATTGGTCGCAACCGAGGCCGGCCTGGCGTTCGCCAAGGAACAGCTGGCCGCCGCGCGCCCCGGCTACCACCCGATCACCACGGGTTCGGTGGAACGTGTGATTGCCGAAGCGAAGCCGGCGCCAGGCAGCGGCACGCCCGTGGCGCCCGCGGCGGTGGAGCCGGTCGAGCCCGCGCCGCAGCCGCCGGCCGAGGACGCGCCGGCGATGCCGGCCGCGGACGGCGACCCCACGCGCCCGGCACCCACTGGCGGCTGACCGGAGCCCAGGCACTGGCCACCATCTGCCCAGGTTCCTGTCCGGTGCCGCCGTTCAACGTTCAACCGCCAGACGAGGGTTCCACATGAGCACGTTCCGTCCCGCCAGCGCACGACGTCCCGCCATGGTCGCGGTGGTCCTCTCCGCCGCACTCCTGGCGCTGGCCGCCTGCCAGGACCCGGCCGCGCAGGCCGAAACCCTGGCCGCCTCGCAGGCGCAGGCCAACGAGGCCGCGGCGGAACAGGCCGCAGCCGACTTCGACACCGCCTACGCCGCGGAAAACTGGGTGCTGGCCGGCGCCCAGGGCGACGTGCTGCTGGCGCGCTACCCGGACACGGCCGCGGCCGAACGCATCCGCCCGCTGCACGAAGAGGCGCGGGCCAAGGGCAACCAGGTCCGCGAGGAGGCCCGGCTTGAAGCGCTCTGGGCCTACAACACCGAACCGGTGAAGGGCGGCAACCAGCTCTCCGCCGCGATCTTTTCGCGCGAAGGCGTGGACAGCGACGGCAGCGGCGCCAAGCCCGTGCGCCTGATCTTCCGCGACCACCCGGACTGGGGCCGCAGCAGCTACCTGGTGATGCAGGCCGGTGACTTCGACTGCTACGGCGCCTGCCGGGTCACGGTCACCGTGGACGATGCGGCGCCGAAGAAGATGGCGGCCAACCGGCCCGATACCGACGAGGCCATCGCCATGTTCATCGATGATGAGAAAGCGCTGTGGATGATGATCGACGCCGCCGGGCGGCTGAGCGTGGAGTACCCGGTCAAGGCCGGCGGTACGCGCACGGCGGTGTTCGAGGTGGGCGGGCTGGACCGCGGCAAGCTGCCGGCCTGGAACTGACGCCACGGCCGCACGTGGCGGCCTTCAGTCGAACCAGAGCAAGGGCAGATCGACGTTGAGCGAGATGTTGCGGAAGTCGCCGGTCGCGCGGCCGACGGCCTCGACGTCATGGCAGCCCTCGGGCAGCGCCCGCTTGCCGGCCGCCAGGTAGCTTGCGCCGATGGTGCGGGTGCTGACCGAGTGCGGCAGCGGCCCCAGCGTCTGTTCGCTGGCCGCGCCGACGTCCTTGCCGTTGATGCGCAGACGCAGCGACACGGTGCCGCCGGGGTCGTTTTCGTCGCCCTGGATGCGGGTCTTGGCGGAGAACATCACCACGCCGTTGTGCCCCTGCGGAATGCAGGCACGGCCCTTTCCGACGACCACGTCGCCGCCCAGCGGCGGGCACTTTTCCGGCCGGAACCCGTTGGTGCCGATGCAGGTGTAGGCGTAGCGGCGATGGTGGCCGTTCGCCTGGTAATCGTGTTTCGGCGTCAGGCCGCGGCCGACCACGCGCATGCCGCCGGCCAGCGTCACCAGGCGTGCGCCACGGCCCACGCGATAGCGGGCGGCGTTGGTGCTGGCCATCATCGGCCGGTAATAGGGCGATTCGGTAGCGACCAGCTGCACTTCGCTGTTGGCCGGCGGATCCGGGTACAGCGCCTGGACGAACATCGGCGCCTGCACCTCGGCGCCGAGCGCGAACAGGTCGTTGATGGACCAGGTGGCCGAGTCCAGCGGCGATTCGCGGCCGTTCAAGAACAGCCCCCACATCGCATCGCCTGGAGACTGCGAGACGTAGCTGTGCCCCGACGCCATCGCAACGACCGGCCCGGACGAGTTGCCTGCCGCCGCGCTGAGCAGGGTGCTGCGGCCGCGTTCCGGGATCGGCGTGCCCTCGGGCGTATCGCGCGTATCGAAGTCCAGCCAGGGCGACGCGTTTTCCATTCGCATCTCGACCACACGGGCCGCTGGTTCGACAAGGATCGACAGATTGGCCCCGGCCTTGACCACGGCCTTGCCGCCTGCCGCGCGGGCGTGCAGCCCGACGCGCACCGGGCCGGGACCGGCACGCACTGCGCCGATCGCGTTGAAGGCATGCTGGTTCGGCGCGCGCGAACCGCGCCAGTCGATGATGCTGTCGTTGGATACCGGCCTGCCGTCAACGGTGATAAAGGCGTTGGCCTGTGCCGCGTCAAGCGGCGCATGGACACCGTCGGACTGCAGGTAGATCCACGCGGCGCGGGGCATGTCGAGCGTGGCTTCGAGCAGCAGCGTGGGGCCGCCGTCCAGGGTGCGGTCGGCCTCGAGCTGCAGGTAGCGCGACCCAGGGGCCGCGGCCTGCGCCGGCTGCCATGTGGTCGCCGCCAGCGCGGCCACCGCCAGCACGGCCGCCGCGACCAGCCGCTTGGTCAAAGCGCGTAGCCGAACTGCTGCCTGAACTGCGCCGCGAACTCGTCGTAGTCGAAGCGCTGGTTCTGCGTGCCGGGGTGCTCGACCTTCAGCGCCCCCATCAGGTTGCCGATGCGGCCGATGGTTTCCCAGTCGTAGCCTTTCTCGATGCCGAACAGCAGGCCGGCGCGGAACGCGTCGCCGCAGCCGGTCGGGTCGGTGATGCGGGTCTCGTGCGCAGGCGGCACGTCATGGGTCTTGCCGTCGGCGTAGATCACCACGCCCCGGGGGCCGCGCGTGGTGATGTAGGCCTTGACCTTGCCGGCGATGGTCGCCTCGTCCCAGCCGGTGCGTTCCTGCAGCAGGTTCGACTCGTAGTCGTTGACGGTGACGTAGTCGGCCTGCTCGATGAAGGCGCGCAGCTCATCGCCGTTGAACAGCGGCATCGCCTGGCCCGGATCGAAGATGAAGGGAATGCCGGCCTCGGCGAATTCCTTCGAGTTCTGGATCATGCCCTCGTAGCCGTCCGGGCTGACGATGCCGATGGTCACGCCGGGTACGTCACGGACATGGTTCTCGTACGAGCGCATCATCGCGCCGGGGTGGAAGGCGGTGATCTGGTTGTTGTCGAGGTCGGTGGTGATGAACGCCTGCGGCGTGAACAGCTCCGGGATTTCCCTGACGTGGCCGAGCGGGATCCCGAGCTCGGCGAAGTACTCGCGATAGGGTCCAAAGTCCTGGCCGACGGTCGCCATCGGGATCGGGTCGCCACCCAGCAGCTTGAGGTTGTAGGCGATGTTGCCGGCGCAGCCGCCGAACTCGCGGCGCATCCGCGGCACCAGGAACGAGACGTTCAGGATGTGCACCTTGTCCGGCAGGATGTGGTTCTTGAACTGGTCGGGGAACACCATGATGGTGTCGTAGGCCAGGGAACCGCAGATCAGTGCAGGCATCGGGGAAATGCTCCGGGGGGCTGTTGCCGGCCCTGCGGGACGGCGTTTTTCGGGGATATCGCGCAATGCCGCGGACCGGCGGCGACGTCGGCGCGACCCCTTCGGGGCCAGGCCGCCGCACAGGTTAGCCCCGCCGTCCCGCCGGGCCAAGCCGCACGGCGTCGGCCGGGGCGTTTTTCCTTGCCGGGGCAGGGGGTGGTTGCTACGCTTGATGATCCGGTTTTCTCCGGGAATTCCCCCGTTCCCGCCCCCTCCTGACGGACGCGCGCCCCCGATGTTCAAGAAGTTCCGCGGCATGTTCTCCAATGACCTGTCCATCGACCTGGGCACGGCCAACACCCTCATTTTCGTCCGCGGCCAGGGCATCGTGCTCAACGAGCCGTCGGTGGTGGCCATCCGCCAGGACCGCAACGGCGGCCCGAGGGCGGTGGCCGCGGTCGGCAGCGAGGCCAAGCAGATGCTCGGCCGCACGCCAGGCCACCTCACCACCCATCGGCCGATGAAGGACGGCGTGATCGCCGACTTCACCTATACCGAGGAAATGCTCAAGTACTTCATCCGCAAGGTGCACAAGGGCCGCTTCCTGCGGCCCAGCCCGCGGGTGCTGATCTGCGTCCCGGCCGGGTCCACCCAGGTCGAGAAGCGCGCCATCAAGGATTCGGCGATGGAGGCCGGTGCCCGCGACGTCTCGCTGATCGAAGAGCCGATGGCCGCCGCGATCGGCGCCGGGATGCCGGTGACCGAGGCGCGCGGCTCGATGGTGGTCGACATCGGCGGCGGCACCACGGAAGTCGCGGTGATCGCGCTCAACGGCATCGTCTATTCGCAGTCCGCGCGCATCGGCGGCGACCGCTTCGACGAGTCGATCATCAACTACGTGCGCCGCAACCACGGCATGCTGATCGGCGAGGCCACGGCCGAGCGGGTCAAGATCGAACTCGGCTGCGCATACCCGCAGGAGAAAAACCTGGAGACCGAGATTTCCGGCCGTCACCTGGCCGAAGGCGTGCCGAAGATGGTCAAGATCAGCTCCAGCGAAGTGCTCGACGCGCTGCGCGAGCCGCTGATGGGCATCGTGGCCGCGGTGCGCCAGGCCCTGGAGCAGACGCCGCCGGAACTCAGCGCCGACGTCGCCGAGCGCGGCATCGTGCTCACCGGTGGCGGCGCCCTGCTGCGCGACATCGACCGCCTGCTGAGCGAGGAGACCGGCCTGCACGTCCAGGTGGCCGAGGATCCGTTGACCTGCGTGGCCCGCGGCGGTGGCCGTGCGCTGGAGCTCCTGGACATGCATGGCAACGAGTTCTTCGCGTCGGAGTGACCTGACCGACCGCGACCCAGACAGTGTCCCACTACGCCGGTCCCGCCGCCCCCCGATCCAGTGACGTCGCCGGCACGCTGAAGCTGCTGGCCTACCTCGCACTGTCGGTGACGCTGCTCGTGCTCGACCACCGCGGCGACTGGTTGGCCCAGGCGCGCGGGCATGCCAGCGTGGCCCTGCAGCCGGTGTGGTGGCTGGCCGGATTGCCCGCGCGCCTGGGCGAAAGCGTTCGCGACGATGCCGCCAGCCGGACCCGCCTGTCCGAAGAGAACCGCCACCTGCGCAACGAGCTGCTGCTGGGCGCCGCGCGCCAGGCGCGCCTGCAGGTCGAAGCCGAGGAGAACGCGCGCCTGCGTGGCCTGCTTGGCGCCGCCGAGCGCGGCAGCCAGGACGTGCAGCTCGCGCCCATCCTCGACGTCGACCTGGACCCCACCCGGCAGCGGCTGATGCTCAACGCCGGTACCCGCGCCGGCGTGCGCAGCGGGCAGGCGGTGATCGATGCCGGCGGCCTGGTCGGGCAGGTGATCGAGGCCACGCCGACCACCGCCGTCGTGCTGCTGCTGACCGATCCCGACCACGCCGTGCCGGTGGCGGTGGCGCGCACCGGCGTGCGCCTGATCGTCTACGGCACCGGCCGCAGCGACGTGCTGGAGCTGCGCAACGTGCCGCTGTCGAGCGACGTGCGCACCGGTGACGTCGTGATCACGTCCGGGCTGGGCGGCCGCTTCCCGCCGGGCTTCCCGGTGGGCCGGATCGCGGCGCTGCGCCCCGATGACAGCCGCGCGTTCCTGGTCGGCGACGTCGATGCCGCGGCGCAGCTGGACCGCGGCCGCGACGTGCTGCTGCTTCGGGAGCAACCCTTGCTGCCGGACAGGGCGCCGTTGGAGTCGGAAGCCGGCGCAGGCCCCGAAGCCGATGCCGCGCCGCCCGCCGATGCCGCGCCTTCGGCCGCTGACGCGCCGGCCGACGCGTCCCCGGCCGATCCGTCCCCGGCTCCCGGAGCCGCGCGATGAGCGGGCGCGATCGCGGCTGGGTTTTGCCGGTGAGCGTACTGCTGGCCCTGCTGCTCGGCCTGCTGCCGATGCCCGCCCTGCTGCAGCCGCTGCGCCCCTACTGGCTGGCGCTGGTGCTGGCCTACTGGGTGATCGAGGACAGCGAGCGCGTCGGCCTGGGCTTCGCCTTCGGCGCGGGCCTGTTGGCCGATCTCGCCTTCGGTGGCCTGCTCGGCGAACAGGCCCTGCGGCTGGTGGTGATGACCTTCATCCTGCAGCGCTTCCGGACCCAGCTGCGCTTCTTCCCGATGCCGCAGCAGGCGCTGGCGATCGGTGGCCTGCTGCTCAACGACCGGGTGATCAGCACCGTGATCCATCTCGGCCTGGGCGAGCCGGTGCTGCCGCTGGCGTACTGGTGGGCGCCGCTGCCGGGCATGCTGCTGTGGGCACCGCTGTTCGTGCTGCTTGACGCGCTGCGGATCCGCCGCGGCGCGCACCGGTGATGTCGGGTCCGCGAGGCCGCCGGCTTCGCAACGCCGAGGCCGAGGCGCGCCTGTTCCGCGGGCGTGCCCTGATCGGCTTTGCCGTGGTCGTGCTGGCGCTGGGAGGGCTGGCCGGCTGGTACTTCAAGCTGCAGGTGCTCGATCACGACGATTACGCCAGGCGTTCGCACGCCAACCGCATCAAGCCGCGGCCGGTGGTGCCCGGACGCGGCCTGATCCTGGACCGCGAAGGCCGGATCCTGGCCGACAACGTGCCGGCCTACCGCCTCGACGTGACCCCCGAGGAGGCCGGCGACATCCCCGCCCTGGTGGATGCGCTGTCGGAGCTGGTGGAGCTCGCGCCCGAGGACATCGAGCGCTTCGAGGCCGCGCGCAGGTCCACCCGCTCCTTCCGTGCGATTCCGCTGAAGCTGCGCATCAGCGACGAAGAGGCGGCACGCTTCGCGGTCGAGCGCTGGCGCTTCCCGGGCGTCGAACTGGTGCCCTACCTCAACCGTCGCTACCCCTATGGCGATCTGCTGGCGCACGTGGTCGGCTACGTCGGGCGCACCGACGAAAGCGACATCGAGCGCTTCGGTGAAGCCCATGCGGTGTTCACCCATACCGGGCGCACCGGCCTGGAGCGGTATTACGACGAAGCCCTGCGCGGCGGGGTCGGCTATGAGCAGGTCGAAACCAACGTCGAGGGCCGGGCCCTGCGCAGGGTCGGCCTGGTGCCCGCGACCGCGGGCGCCGACCTGAAGCTGTCGCTGGACGTCGAGCTGCAGCGCGCGATGGTGCTGGCCTTCGGCGAGATGCAGGGTTCGGCGGTGGCGGTGGACCCGGCCACGGGCCAGGTGCTGGCGATGGTCAGCCTGCCCAGCTACGACCCCAACCTGTTCGTGAACGGCATTTCCACCACCGATTACCGCCGGCTGATGGACGACCCGGCGCGTCCGCTGTTCAACCGCAACGTGCTGGGCGGCGGACCGCCGGGCTCGATCGTGAAGCCCTTCATGGCCCTGGCCGGCCTCGACAGCGGCCTGCGCACGCCGGAAAGCCGGGTGTTCTCCACCGGCGAGTTCTTCATCCCCGGGCAGAGCCGCGGCTACCGCGACGCCGGGCGCGGCGCCGGCTGGGTCGACCTGCGCGACTCGATCTCGCGCTCGATCAATTACTACTACTACAAGCTCGCCTACGACATGGGCATCGACCGCCTGGCGGAGTACATGCACCGCTATGGTTTCGGCGAGCCCACCGGCATCGACCTGACCGGTGAGACCTCGGGGATCGTGCCTTCGCGCGAATGGAAACTGGGCAACAGCCGCGAGCCCTGGTATCCGGGCGAGACGGTGATCGCCGGCATCGGCCAGGGCTACTGGGTGGCCACGGCGCTGCAGATGGCGCGCGGGACCGCCGCGATCGCCAATGGAGGCGCCCTGCATCCGCTGCGCCTGGCGGCCGAGCGACGCAGCGGCTACGACCTGCCCTGGGCGCCGCTGGCGGCCGCTCCCGCCGCGCGCATCAGCGACAGCCCGGCGCACGTGCGCGCGGTGCAGGAGGGCATGGAGGCGACCATCCACGGCCGCGGCACGGCGACGGCCATGGCCCGCGGCGCGCCGTACCGGATGGCCGGCAAGACCGGCACCGCGCAGCGGGTCAGCCGTCGCGGCAACGTCAGCCTGGATCCACGCACCTTGCCCTACCACCTCCGCCACCAGGCGCTGTTCGCGGGCTACGCGCCTGCGGAGCACCCGACCATCGCCCTGGTGGTGGTGGTCGAACACGGCGGCTACGGCGGCTCCACCGCGGCGCCGATCGCGCGGAAGATCTTCGATGCATGGCTGCTGGGCGCCGTGCCGGAGCCCATCGCCGTGGCCGATGGCGTCGCCGTGCCGCCGGTCGACCTGTTCGAAGACGTGGTCGGCAGCGCGTTCCCCGGCCCGGGGGCGCAGCTGGTGGAACCGGTGGCAGTCGATCCCCCGGCATTCGACGTCGCCCCCCCGGGCGCGGCCGTGGAGCCACGGCCATGAACGAGATCCTCCGCTTCCTGCTGGACCTGGTGCTGCGCTTCGTGCGCACCCTGGACTGGATCCTGCTGGGTGCACTGCTGGCGCTGATGGGCATCGGTCTGGCGGTGCTGCACAGCGCCGGGGGCCAGAACCCCGCCCTGGTGACGTCCCAGGCTGCGCGCTACGGCGTCGGCCTGGGCGTGCTGTGGCTGCTGTCGCGGGTGCCGCCGCTGCGCCTGCGCGATGCATCGCCGGCCGCGTACCTGCTGTCGCTGCTGCCGCTGGTGGCGGTGCTGTTCCTCGGCACCGGGCGCAGTGGCGCGCACTGGCTCAACCTCGGCGTGTTCTATTTCCAACCTGCGGAGTTGCTCAAGCTCAGCCTGCCGATGATGGTGGCCTGGTACCTCAACGCGCGCCCGCAGCCGGCGGGCTTCGTGGCCACGGTGGTGGCGATGCTGCTGGTGGCGCTGCCCACGGGGCTGATCCTGCTGCAGCCGGACTTCGGCACCGCGATGCTGGTCGCGGCCAGCGGCGTGTTCGTGATCTACCTGGCCGGGATGTCGTGGTGGTGGTTCGTGGCCGCCGGCGCGGCGGCGGCGGCGGCGGCGCCAGCGGCCTGGTTCTGGATGCTGCGGCCCTACCAGAAGGACCGCATCCTCACCTTCCTCGACCCCGAGTCGGATCCCCTGGGCGCGGGCTGGAACATCATCCAGTCGAAGATCGCCATCGGTTCCGGCGGCCTGCGTGGCCAGGGCTGGGGCGAGGGTTCGCAGTCGCACCTGAACTACGTGCCCGAGCACACCACCGACTTCATCTTCGCGGTGCTGTCGGAAGAGTTCGGCTGGGTCGGCGTGGTGACCGTGCTCTCGCTGTACATGGTGGTGGTGGGCCGTTGCCTGTGGATCGCGGCAGACTCGCGCGACGGCTTCGGTCGCCTGCTGGTCGGCGCGCTCGGCCTGTCGCTGTTCGTCTATGTGCTGGTCAACGGCGGCATGATTTCCGGACTGCTGCCGGTGGTCGGCGTGCCGATGCCGCTGCTGAGCTTCGGTGGCACCGCGGCGGTGTCGCTGCTCGCGGGCATGGGCGTGGTGATGGCGGTCGGCGCGCATCGCCCGGTGCGCAAGCGTTGAGCCCCTCGCCGGCGGCGGCCGTTCACGTGGCGACAGGGCATGCCCGCCGGGCAGCGTGATAACCTCGCGGCCGATGGTCAAACGCCCCCTAGCACTCGTATCCGCCTCGCTGGTGTCGCTCGCGCTGTTCGCCTGCGCGACTCCGGCCGAGACCGCCTCCGACGCCGCGTCCGCAGTCGCGGCATCGACGCCCGCCACAGCCAGCCCGGTGCCTGCCGGACCGGCGCCGCTGCCCGCGGTGCCGCAGCCGCCGGAGCGCCCCGTCGCGCCGCCGTCGGTGACCGACCCGGCGATCCCGCAAGCGCAGCGCATCGCCGCCTTCGTCGACTACACCGCTGAGACCTATGGCGTCGACCGCCAGCGCATCCGCGACGTGCTTGCCGGCGCCGCGCACAAGCAGTCGATCATCGATGCGATGTCGCGCCCGGCCGAGGCCGTGCGTCCCTGGCGCGACTACCGCCCGATCTTCATCAACGATGCCCGCATCAGCGGCGGCAAGGCCTTCTACGCGGAGAACCGCGAAGCGCTGGACCGCGTCGCCGCGGAGACCGGCGTGCCGGCCGAGTACATCGTCGCGATCATCGGCGTCGAGACCAGCTATGGCCGCATCACCGGCAACCATCGCGTGGTCGATGCGCTGTACACGCTGGCCTTCGGCTTCCCCAAGCGCGCGCCGTTTTTCGCCGGCGAGCTGGCGCAGCTGTTCGCGCTCAACGCCGAAGAGCCGCAGCTCGACATCGCCGCGCTCAAGGGCAGCTATGCCGGCGCCATGGGCATGGGCCAGTTCATGCCCTCCAGCTATCGCCTGTGGGCGAAGGACGGTGACGGCGATGGCCGCCGCGACCTGCTCACGCACAAGCCCGACGTGTTCGCTTCCATCGCCAACTACTTCGTGATCCACGGCTGGGAGCGCGGTGCACCGGTGGTGGCGCGCGCCAGTCGCGACGACGGTGCGGCCGATTTCAAGCCCGATGGCCTGGAGCCGGCGCATCGCCTGTCCGAACTCGCCGAACGCGGCTATCGCCCGCTGCCCGGGCAGCCGGTGGCCGAGGGTGCGACGCTGCTTTCGTTCGATGGCGCCAGCGGCCCCGAATACTGGCTTGGCTACCGCAATTTCTACGTCATCAGCCGCTACAACCGCTCGCCGATGTATTCGCTGGCCGTGCACCAGTTGGCGCAGGCGATCGCGGGGCGCGAACCGCAATGAGCAGCCGGCGCGCGAGACTCGCGTGCTGGTGGACCGCCGCCGCCGCCGCCGCCCTACTGGCCGGCTGCGCGGGCTCGCCCAGCAAGCACGCGCCTCCGGAAGAGCCGGCTCCGGCCACGGCTGATGGCAAGGGTCCGCGGGTTTCGCCCTATGCCCCGGCGCAGGAAGACCCGTCGACGCGCGGCGACTACGTGGCCGGCGGCCTGTACAAGCCGGGCGTCGCGGACACGACGCCGGACTACGTTCCCGACGTGGACGCGATTCCGGAGCCGGATGTCGTGGCCCTCGAGCGTTCGCGCTACGGCAACCGCTCGCCGTACAAGGTGCAGGGCAAGTCCTACCGGGTGCTCGAAGACGCCACGGGCTTCGTCGAGACCGGACAGGCCTCCTATTACGGCCAGAAGTTCCACGGCCGCCGGACCTCCAACCAGGAGGTCTACGACATGTACGCGTTCACCGCGGCCCACAAGTCGCTGCCGCTGCCGAGCTTCGCGCGGGTGACCAACCTCGACAACGGCCAGTCGGTGGTGGTGCGCGTGAACGACCGCGGGCCTTTCCACGAAGGCCGCGTGGTCGACCTGAGCTACGCCGCCGCGGTCAAGATCGGCGTGCATCCGCGCGGCACCGCGCGGGTCGAGGTGCGCGCGCTGAGTGCCGGCGAGAACGCGCGCCACGAACCCGATGCCCGCGTCGCCGCGGTCGATCCGGCCACCGGGCTGCCGCCCGGGGTGCGCGTGGCCACCGGTCGCCCGCAGCCCATGCCGCCGAGCGGACTGGACGGGCTGGTCGCAGCGCTGCCGGCATCGCAGGCGGTGGCCCCCGGTCCGGCTGCCGCGGATGCGCGCGCCGTGACGCCTGCCGCCGCGGTGGTCGCGCCGGTCGCCGCGCCGGTCGCCGCGCCCCATTCCGCAGATGGCGACTGGCGGTTCGACATGCGCCAGGACGGGCGCGCGATGACTGCAGACGAGTTCGACGCCTGGATGAAGTCCCGCCGCGCGCGCGTCGCGACCGGACGGCCGGGAAAGCCCGATCCCTACGGCTCGGCCGCCGCCGGTGCGGCCGTGGCGGCGTCCTCCGCGGTGGACGCTGGCGCCGGCACCGTGGTCCCGGCCGCCGGGGCGCCGGTGAAGCTTGCCCCGGCTGCTGTCGGGGCGAACGATCCGTCCTCGCCGCTGCCGACCACATCGGTTGCGGGCGTGCTGCTGCAGGTCGCGGCCTTCGGCTCCCGCGACAACGCCGAGCGTGCGCTGGCCCTGCTGCGCGGTGCCGGGATCGGCGGCGCACGCCTGCATGACGGCACTGCCGCGGGCAAGCCCGTGTGGCGCCTGCGCGTGGGGCCGGTGGCGCCCGCGGGCGTCGCCGAGCTTGGCGCGCGCGTCGCCAGCCTGGGCTTCGGTGCGCCGCATCCGGTCCGCGAGTGATGCGGAACGTTAACGTGCATGGCTGACGCGCACGGTTAAAATGAGCGTCTGTCCCCGCCGTCTGCCGTCCGCCTGCCGATGGCCCGAAATCCCCGGAGTCCCACGCCTGATGAAAGCCCACGCCGTCCGCGTCGCGCTGTTCGCCGCTGTTTCCGTCGCCACGTTCGGCCTCGCCTTTGCCCAGGATCCCGCGCCCGCTGCGCCCGCTGCGCCTGCTCCCGCTCCCGCTGCGCAGCCCGCGCCGAGCGAGGCGCTGCCGGTGCCCGACGCACCTGCCATCACCGGCACGGCGTGGGCGCTGATGGACTTCGCCACCGGGCAGATCCTTGCCGGTGACAACGTCGATGAGCGCGTCGAGCCGGCGAGCATCACCAAGGTGATGACCAGCTACGTGATCGCGGCCGAGATGGCGGCGGGCAAGGTCGGCGCCGACGACGACGTGATGATGAGCGTCAATGCCTGGCGCACCGGCGGCGCCGGCACCGACGGCAGCTACAGCGGCTTCGAGGTCAACAAGACCGCCAAGCTGCTCGACATGGAAAAGGGCATGACGGTGCAGTCCGGCAACGACGCCGCGATCGCCCTGGCCGAGCACATCGCCGGCTCCGAAGACGCGTTCGCCTCGCTGATGAACGCCTATGCCGCGCGCATCGGCATGGAGAACTCGCACTTCGTCAATTCCCATGGCCTCTCGGCCCCGGAGCACTATTCGACCGCGCGCGACCTGGCGTTGCTGGGCCGTGCGCTGGCGCGCGACTTCCCCGAGCACTACGCCTTCAACGCCATCAAGGAGTTCACGGTCGGGCCGATCACCCAGCGCAACCGCAACATCCTGCTGTGGCGCGACCAGAGCGTGGACGGCATCAAGACCGGCCATCACTCGGGCGCCGGCTACTGCCTGATGGCCTCGGCCAAGCGCGGCGACCAGCGCCTGATCTCGGTGGTGATGGGCTCCACCAGCGAAGCGCAACGCGCCACCGATTCGCAGGCGCTGCTGAACTGGGGCTTCCGCTTCTTCGAGACCCACGAGCTGTATGCCGCCGGCAAGCCGGTGGCGACGCAGAAGGTCTGGAAGGGCCAGGTCAATGAACTCGATCTCGGCGTGGCCGAGCCGCTGCTGGTCAGCATGCAGCGCGGCCAGTACGCGAAGCTGCAGCCGAGCATGGACGTGCCGCGCACCCTGGTGGCGCCGATCGCGCTTGGCCAGGCCGTGGGCAAGGTGCGGGTGATGCTTGACGGCAAGCTGGTGGCCGAGGCGCCGCTGGTGGCGCTGGAAGAGGTCCCGGAAGCCGGGTTCTTCAAGCGCCTGTGGCACGAACTGCTGATGTGGTGGCAGTCGCTCTGAGCGTCAGCGGGCAAGTGAGAGCTGGGTGGAGTTGACCCAGCCGCGGTTGCCGAGCTCGTCCTCGACCTCCCACATCGTCCCGTCCTTGAGCCCGGTGGGATAGAGCAGCATCCCGGGATCCAGGTCGCGCACCGCGCCGCCGCGGCCGTCGGCGGCCTTCAGCAGCCGCCCGGGCCGGGTCATGCTCACCGCCTGGGTGGCGTTGGCCGCGGATGCGTCGGACGGCAGCCCGCCGAGCTGCGCCACCAGGTCCGAATACGCCTGGATGTAGGCCTGGGCCACCACCTGGCCGATCTCGGTGTTGGCGTAGCCGGAGGCACCGCCCGCGACCAGGGCACCGGCGATATGGCCACCGCCGCCGCGCCAGCCGACATCGGTCTTGGTGGCGTGGCCTTCGGTCATGGCGACCTGCTCCGACGAGCGCGCGTCGGTGACGGTGAGCACCACGTCGGCGCTGCTGCGCTTGAGGTTGATGCCGCCGACCACCGCCGCGGCGCGCCGGTTGCCGAGCAGGCCACCGACCAGGCCGCCGATATTGGTGCCGCCGGCGTTGCGGTTCTGCGATATCACGTCGGGCACCAGCACGTAATCCGCGGCGCGGATCTGCCCTTTGCCGATATTGGAGCCGCCGCGCAGCTCGCCCGAGGACGCCAACGCGCGCTCGGCCTGCATCGCCTGCATGCCCTGGCCGCGATCGACGAGGGTGAAGCAGCGCGACCGGTTCACATAGACCTTGATCAGCGCCGCCGGCGACGCCAGCCGCTGGCCGGTCCACCAGTTCTGGCCGGTGGGCTCCATCACCGCGATCGTGCCGAGGCTGCGTGCGCAGACCGGCACGTCGGAGGGCTGGGACTGGGCCAGGACAACTGCGGGCGCGGCGAGCAGGCAGGCGGCGAGGGCGGCAGCGAGAGCGGTACGGGGCATGGCGGGGCTCCTTGCGGATGTGGATTCCTTCCATCGCCAAACGCGGTCCGCACCTGCCAGCGGACGCCCTGCGTTTCGGCACCGGGCCACGGTGTTGCGGCGCTGGCGTTGGGATCGCCCGGCGCCGGCCCCATAATCGGGCAATGGAAATCAAGTCCGACAACCCTGAACACGGCTTCCAGTTCCCGGGTGACTTCGAGATCACCGCCATGGGTCCGGCCTCTGCCCGGCTGGAAGTCGAAGTCCCGAACCTGCTGCGCGCAGCGGGCCTGACCGTGGTCCACGAGACGCTCACCGCCCGGCCCTCCAGCGGCGGCCGCTACGTTTCGGTGCGGATCAGCTTCCGCGCCAACTCGCGCGAAGAGTACGACAGCGCGCACGCCGCGCTGCGCGAGCATCCCGAGGTGAAGTGGACGCTGTAGCCGACGTGTGCGTGCCCGCGCTGCTGGTGCACGACCTCGGCCGCCGCGCCTACGAGCCGGTCTGGCGCGCGATGCAGGCTTTCACCGACGCCCGCGGCGACGACACTCCCGACGCGCTGTGGCTGGTCGAGCACGATCCGGTATTCACCCTCGGCCAGGCCGGCAAGCCGGAGCACGTGCTGGCGCCGGGCGACATCCCGGTGCTCAAGGTCGACCGCGGCGGCCAGGTGACCTATCACGGCCCCGGCCAGCTGGTCGCGTATCCGCTGCTCGACCTCAGGCGCCTGGGCATCGGCGTGCGCGAGTACGTTTGCCGCATCGAGCAGGCGATCATCGACACCCTGGCCGTTTGGGGTATCCATGCGCAGCGCCGCGAGGGCGCGCCGGGCGTCTACGTGGACAGCGGCGCCAAGATCGCCGCGCTCGGGATCCGCGTGCGCCGCGGCTGCACCTTCCACGGCCTGGCGTTCAACATCGCCATGGATCGCGAACCCTTCCAGCGCATCAACCCCTGCGGCTACGCCGGGCTGGAAACGACCTCGGTGGTAGAATGCGGCGGTCCCGCAAGCCTCGACGCCGCCCGGCCCGCGCTGGTTGCGGCGCTTGCCGCGCAGTTTGGTCTGGCGGCTGTCGAGGCCGCGGAAGAAGGAGCTTTTGCCACGGATTTACGCGGATAGGCGCGGATCAGGGGCAAGAGCGCAATCAACCGGGCTTTTCAGCTTTATCCGCGTTCATTCGCGTGAATCCGTGGCCAAAAAAAACATGACCGACACCTCCACCGCCAAGTCCATCCCGCTCGCCGTCGTCGGCAGCGAGCCGCCGCCTTCGCTGGTGCCGGGGGTGAAACAGGTGGCGGGGGACAAGATCGGGCGCTCGCCGGTGGCGTTCGTGGATGCGCCGGTGCTGCGCAAGCCGTCGTGGATCCGGGTGCGGATCCCGTCCAACGGCGCCGTCGCGGCGCTGAAGTCGAAGCTGCGCAAGAACCGCCTGGTCACGGTCTGCGAGGACGCCAGCTGCCCGAACATCCATGAGTGCTTCGGGCACGGCACGGCGACCTTCATGATCCTTGGCGAGGTCTGCACCCGCCGCTGCAGCTTCTGCGACGTCGCCCACGGCCGGCCGAAGCCGCCCGATGCCGACGAGCCGCGCCGCCTGGCCGAGACCGTCGCCGACATGGGGCTGAAGTACGTGGTGGTGACCTCGGTCGACCGCGACGACCTGCGCGACGGTGGGGCCCAGCACTTCGTCGATTGCATCGCGGCCATCCGCGAGGCCACGCCGGGCACGAAGATCGAGATCCTGACCCCGGACTTCCGCGGCAAGGGCCGCATGGACCGCGCGCTGGAGATCCTGGCCGCCAACCCGCCGGACGTCTTCAACCACAACGTCGAGACCGTGCCGGACCTGTACCGCAACGTGCGCCCGGGCGCCGACTACCAGTGGTCGCTGACCCTGCTGCAGCGCTTCAAGGCCCAGCACCCGGAGGTCGCCTCCAAGTCCGGCATCATGCTCGGCCTCGGCGAGACGCAGGAGCAGGTTGAAGCCACGCTGCGCGACCTGCGCGCGCACGACGTCGAGATGATCACCATCGGCCAGTACCTGCAGCCCAGCGCGCATCACCACCCGGTGCTGCGCTACTGGACGCCGGAGGAATTCAAGGCCTTCGAGGACTACGGCATGGCGCTGGGCTTCACCCACGTGGCGTCGGGCCCGCTGGTGCGCTCGTCCTACCACGCCGACCGCCAGGCGGCCGGTGCGGGCCTCGCCTCCTGAGCGTCGCGTTACGCCGCGTGCTGCCGCGTGGCGAATTGTTCACACCCAGCCCCGCGGCCGCGGTTAGAGTGGTTTCGGGCGTCAATACGCGACTTCCAGCACTGTCCGGTCCCTGTTTTGGCCGGCACGGTGCGGGGTAGCGACGCACCTCCCCACGTGAGCATCGAGCCGACCGCATGAAAGCACGCCAAGCCCTGTCCGTCACCGCCGTTGCCCTGGCGCTGGCCATGCCGCTGGCGCTGATGGCGCGCGCCGACGGCGACGCCATCCCTGCGGCGCCGACCGGGGACCACGAGACCACGTCCAGGCTGGTCTACGGGCTGCTGTCCGACAGCCGCTATGCCTACCGCCCGCGGGGGCTCGACGCCACGCTGTCGCAGGAGATCTTCAAGCGCTACCTCGAGGCGCTGGACGGCAACAAGCTGTTCTTCGACGCCCCGGATGTTGCGCGCTTCCAGCGCTACGAGGCGCAGATGGGCCCCGCGGTCCGCCAGGGCGACACCGGTCCGGCGATGGAAATGTACGCGCTCTACAAGCAGCGCGTGGCCGAGCGCGTGGAGTACGCGCGCGGCCTCCTGGAGCAGGACATCTTCGATTTCGAGGGCGAGGAGCGCTGGTACTACGATCGCGAGGACGCGCCCTGGGCTGCCGATCGCGCCGAACTCGACGCGCTGTGGAAGAAGTCGGTGCGCAACGACTGGCTGCGCCTGAAGCTTGCCGGCAAGGAACCCGCCGAAATCCGCGCAACGCTGGACAAGCGCTACGCCAACATCTCCACCAGCGTCGAGCAGCTGAACAACGAGGACGCGTTCCAGACCTTCCTCAACGCCTACACCGCGTCCATCGATCCGCATACCGACTACTTCAACCCGCGCACTGCCGGCCTGTTCAACCAGAGCATGTCGCTGTCGCTGGAGGGCATCGGCGCGCAGCTGCAGAAGCAGGACGACGTGGTGGTGATCCGCGAGCTGATCGCCGGCGGCCCCGCCGCGACCAGCAACAAGTTCACCCCCGGCGACCGCATCGTCGGCGTCGGCCAGGGCACGAGCGGGCCGATGGAAGACGTGATCGGCTGGCGCATCGACGACGTGGTCGAGAAGATCAAGGGCAGTGCCGGCACCCAGGTGCGCCTGGACGTGGTGCCGGTGGAGGCGCTGCTCGACAGCGAGCCGGTGCGCATCACCCTGACCCGCGCCAAGATCCGCCTGGAAGAGCAGGCCGCCAAGTCCAAGCTGATCGAGATCCCGGCGGGCCCGGCCGGCGATGCCAAGCGCATCGGCGTGATCGAACTGCCGGCGTTCTACCAGGACTTCGAGGGCCGGCGCAGCCGCAATGGCGACTACGCCTCGGCCACGCGCGACGTTGCCCGGATCCTCGGCGAGTTCCGCGAGCAGGGCATGGACGGCATCGTGCTTGACCTGCGCAACAACGGCGGCGGCTCGCTCAACGAGGCGGTCGAGCTCACCGGACTGTTCATCGATACCGGCCCGGTGGTCCAGGTGCGCGAATCCGGCGGCCGGGTTGCCGTGGAGGCCGACCGCAAGGCCGGCGTCTCCTGGGACGGTCCGCTGGCGGTGCTGGTCAACCGCGCTTCGGCCTCGGCATCCGAGATCGTCGCCGGTGCCATCCAGGACTATGGCCGCGGCCTGGTGATCGGCGAGACCACGTTCGGCAAGGGCACGGTGCAGAACCTGTTCGACCTCGACCGCTGGCCGGCCAACGAGGGCACGCGCCATGGCCAGGTCAAGATGACCATCGCGCAGTTCTTCCTGCCCGGCGGCAGCAGCACCCAGAACAAGGGCGTGGTGCCCGACATCCGCTTCCCGGCGACGATCAACGCCACCGAGTTCGGCGAAAGCACCTACGACAACGCGCTGCCCTGGACCCGGATTTCGGCCGTGCCGCACACCCGCTACGGCAACTTCGCGCCGCTGCTGCCGCGGCTGGATGAGCTGCATGCCGCTCGCGTGGCGACCGATCGCGAGTTCCAGTGGTGGAAGGAGGACGTGGCCGAGTTCCGCGCCGAGGCCGACAAGGACTACATCTCGCTCAACGAGGCCGAGCGCCGCACCGAGCGCGACCGCCAGGCCGCCAAGCGCACCGACCGCCAGGAAGAGCGCAAGCGCCTGGGCCTGGACCTGGATCCGCTGGCCGAGCTTTCGGCCGACGATGGCCTGACCGCGAACGAGCGCGACATCGCCGCCGACACCGCGCGCGAGGACGCCGCCGAGAAGCGCCCGGACCCGCTGCTGCGCGAGTCCGCCGCGATCCTCGCCGACGCCGTGCGCCTGCTCGACGCCGACCGCCAGCTGTCGTCGGCGGTGCTGCCCGAGTCCACCGGCCCTGGGCGCTGGGCGCGCTGAGGGAGGCCCGGCCGAACCCGCGTTACCGCGCGCGTCGGCGGATCGCACCCGGCGGATCGCACCCGGCGGATCGCACCCGGCGGATCGCACCCGGCGGATCGCACCCGGCGCATCGCACTCGGCGCATCGCACTCGGCGCATCGCACCGGGCGCATCGCACCCGTCTAATCGCACCCCTGTAGGAGCAGCTATAGCTGCGACCACCGGATGGGATCGGGCTCCGGTCGGAGATACCGGTCGCAGCTGTAGCTGCTCCTACTGTGGGAGCGGCCATGGCCGCGATCCGCGAGGCGTTGGCGCGGCGTAGAATCACCATCCGGCAGATTGATCGACGCCTGCCGCTCTTCCACTCCGCAACTTTCCCGCCCGGGTGCCGCAATGGGTGCTGCTTCGCCATTCTCCGTTCCCGCCCGCACGCCGCCCGGCGCGATGGCGGTCGTCCTCGCGCTGGGCGCGGTCTATCTGGTCTGGGGCTCGACCTATCTCGGCATCCGCTTCGCGCTCGAGGGCGGCTATCCGCCGCTGCTGATGGCGGGGATGCGCTTCGTGGCCGCGGGCGCGCTGCTGTACGCCGTGCTGCGCCTGCGCGGCATGCCGGCGCCCACCCGCGCGCAGTGGCGCGACCTTGCCATCATGGGCACGCTGCTGCTCGGCCTGGGCAACGGCATGGTCTGCATCGCGCAGCAGACGGTGTCGTCGGGGCTTGCCGCGGTGGCGGTGGCCTCGTGCCCGCTGTGGATGGGCCTGTTCGCTGCGCTGCGCGGCGAACGGCCGACCCGGATCGAGCTCATCGGCCTTGCAGTCGGCTTTGCCGGCGTGCTCTGGCTCAACGCCGGCAGCTCGCTCACCGCTTCGCCACAGGGCTTGATCGCGCTGCTGGTGGCACCGCTGGCCTGGGCCTTCGGCTCGGTGTGGAGCCGCAGCCGCGCGCTGCCTTCGCCGTTCATGACCGCGGCCGGGCAGATGCTCTGCGGTGGCGTGCTGATGGTGGCCGCGGGCTGGCTGCTGGGCGAGCGCTTCACGGAGGCGCCGACCCTGCGCGGCACGCTCTCGGTGGCCTACCTCACGGTATTCGGTTCGATCCTCGCGTTCTCCGCCTACGCCTGGCTGCTGCAGAACGTGCGCGCGAGCCTTGCCAGCAGCTATGCCTACGTCAATCCGCTGATCGCGGTGGTGCTTGGCGCGTGGCTTGCCGGCGAGCGCTTCAGCGCGCATGACCTTGGTGCGATGGCGGTGATCCTGGCCGGCGTGGTCGCGATTACCCTGGCCAGCGCGCGCCGGCGCATGCGCAGCGCGCGCCTGGCCGCGACGGCAACGCCGGTGGTCGCGGCCGGACTGGCGGTCGCCGCCGAACCACCGCTGCCCGATGCGGCCCTGCCCGGGGTCGTTGACCCGCTGGCGTCGCCTGCAGTGCCGGATACGCAGCCGTGAGCGCCAGCACGCGCACCCGCGGCATGTGGATGGCGGTCGCAGCCTTCGTGATCTGGGGCCTGATGCCGCTGTACTGGCACCTGCTCAAATCCGTGCCGTCGATGCACGTGGTGCTGCACCGCGCGCTGTGGTCGGCGGTGCTGGTGGCGGCGTTCCTCACGCTGACCCGTGGCCGCGGCTGGCTGCGCGCGGTGTTGTCGCAGCCGCGCCTGGCGGGCATGCTGCTCGCCTCGGGGCTGCTGATCGGCTTCAACTGGAGCCTGTACGTGTGGGCGGTCAACGCCGGGCATGTGGTGGAAGCCAGCCTCGGCTACTTCATCAATCCGCTGCTCAACGTGGTGATCGGCGTGGTGTTCCTGCGCGAGCGCCTGGCGCCGGCGCAGTGGGTGGCGGTGGCGCTGGCGGCCTGTGGCGTGCTCTGGCTGACATTCAACTACGGCAGTTTCCCCTGGATCGCGCTGCTCCTGGCCGGCTCGTTCGCGATCTATGGCCTGATCCGCCGCTATGCCGCGGTCGATGCGGTTGCCGGGCTTGGCGTCGAGAACCTGTATCTGCTGGTGCCCGCGGCGCTGGCGCTGGCGTGGCTTGAAACGCAGGGCAGCGGAGGCTTTGTGTCCCTGGACTGGGGCGTTGGCAGCAACGTGCTGCTGGTGCTTGGCGGTGCGCTGACCGCGCTGCCGCTGATCGGCTTCGCCTACGCGGTACGGCAGGTGTCGCTGACCACGGTGGGCGTGCTGCAGTACCTGGCGCCGACGCTGCAGCTGCTGTGCGGCGTGCTGGTGCTGGGCGAGCCCTTCGGCCGCGACCGCGCGATCGGATTTGCGGTGATCTGGCTGGGCCTCGCGGTATTCGCGGCCGACGGCTTCATCCGCGCGCGGCGGCGGATCGTGGCCCAGCAGGCCTGATCCGCGCACCGCGCGCCTGCTCAGGCCGCGCGCAGGGCGTCGGTCACCGGCATGGTCGCCGCGCGCAGCGCCGGGAACAGGCCGCCGATGAAGCCGATCGCCAGCGCCCACTTCAGGCCCTGCCACAGCAGCCCGGGCGAGACCTTGAACTCGAAGGTGAGCTGGGACATGCCGCCGGCCAGCGTGGACGCGGTATAGCCGTTGAACACCAGCCAGGCCAGGAGCCCGCCAAGCGCGCCGCCGATCGCCGCCAGCAGCATGGTCTCCAGCATCACCGCCACCACCACCGGGATGCCGCGGAAGCCGATCGCGCGCAGGGTCGCGATCTCGCGCGCGCGCGATGCGACGCTTGCGAACATGGTGTTGAGCGCGCCGAACACCGCGCCGATGGCCATGATCGAGCCGACCACGATGCCGATGATGCGCAGCACCTTGGCGATGCCTTCCGACTGCGCCTGGAAGTACTCCAGCGTGGTCTGGGCTTCGACCTGCAGCCGGGGATCGGCGGCGAGCGTGGCCTTGAACGCGTTGAATGCCGAGGCGTCGGTGAGGCGCGCGAACACCGAGGCCCGGCTGCTGCCGCGGCGATAGGTGGTGGCGACGACTTCGGCGTCGGCCCACATTTCCGAGGCCATCGCATCGCCGGACTCGAACACGCCCACCACCGTCCAGGACTGGTTGCCCAGGCGGACCTCGCTGCCGGGATCCAGGCCCAGGAACTGGCGGCGCGCGCCGGTCCCGACCACCAGCTCGCGCTTGCCGGTCTCGAAGCGCCGGCCTTCCACCAGCTGCACGTTCGGACGCACGGCCCAGGCCATGTCGCCCACGCCGCGCAGCTGCACGCTGCCGTCGACGTCGGCCTCGCTGCCGCGGATCGGCAGGTTGGCCGCGACCACGAGCTCCGGCGAGGCCAGGGGCCGGCCCTCGGCGTCGCGGGCGATTTCCGGCGCGCGCTCGATCGCGGTGATCGCATCGCGCGACATCACCGACATCAGCTCCGCCGCGGAGCCGCCGCGCAGCACGATCGCGGTGTCTTCATCGCCGCTGCTCGACACCGTGTGCTGGTAGCCCTCGGCCATCGCCAGCAGCGCCACGAGCACGCCGACCACGCCGGCGATGCCGATGATCACCACCGATGACGAACCCAGTCGCTGGGACAGAGTGCTGACCCCGACCCGGGTGACCGACGCCGCCTGCCGGCCGCTGCGCGTGGAAAACAGCCACAGCGCGAAGGCCACGGCGACCGCGAGCAGGGCCGGCCACGGCAGCAGGATCCAGGCCGCGAGGAAGGCGACCAGCAGCAGCACCAGGCCGGTGCCGCGCAGGAAAGGCTTGAGCTTCTTCATGGCGTGCTCCTAGCGGCCCGCGAGGGCGTCGACAATGTTCAGGCGCATGGCGCGGATCGCCGGCAGCGCGCCGACCAGCAGGCCGATGGCGAGCATCAGCCCCAGCCCCAGCAGCCAGCTCTCCAGGCCCACGGGCGGCAGGTTGACCACGCCGCCGCTGGCGGCGGTGGCGGCCTTGCCGATCACCGACGCCAGGCCCAGGCCGAGCGCGCCGCCAATCACCACCATCAGCATCGACTCGGCCAGCACCATCGCCAGCACGCTGGTGCTGGAGAAGCCGATCGTCTTCAGCACCGCGAGCTCGGAGGTGCGTTCGCGCACCGCCTGCGCCATGGTGTTGCCGGTGAGCAGCAGCAGGGTGAAGAACACCGCGCCCATGATCGAACCCACGATCAGGCCGATGTCGGCCATCTGCTTGAGCTGCGAGGCCATCGCCGCCTGCTCGCTCATGGTCTTGGTCTCGTGCGGCGAGTTCGCCGAGAGCGCGTCGATCGCCTTGGCCGCGGCGTCGCTGCGGCGCACGTCGGAGACGCGGCTGATGTACCAGCCGACGTCACCGTCGACGTAGGGCGTGGACTCCTCGAAGTAGTCGTAGTGCATCAGCATCATCGCCCCGGTGAAGCCGGCGCTTTCGCCCTCTTTCGCGCGCAGCACGCCGACGATGTCGAAGGCCCAGTCGAGCGTGCCGTCGCTGTTGGGGTAGATCGCCGACTGCAGCGGGATGCGCTGCCCGACGGTCCAGTCGAAGCGGGTCATCATGGTCTCGCCGACCAGCATGCCGGTGCGGTTGCGCTTCCAGGCCTCGAGCTGCGCAGGGTCGACCTCGACTTCCGGGTAGAGCTCGAGGTAGTTCTGCGCCACGGCCAGCGTGAACAGCTGGTTGCGCGGCCCCTGGTAGGTGCCGCCGAACCAGTTGGCGTGGGTCACCGCCTCGATGTTGTCGATGGCGGTGATGCGCGACTTCAGCGACAGCGGCAGGGTCTCGATGAAGGACAGCTTCGAGGCCGTCTGCAGCCGCTGTGCGCCGTCGGCGTTGCGGCCAAGCTCGGCGAAGCTGGTGCGGATGCCGTCGAGCAGGCCGAACAGCAGGAACGCGGCCACGATCGAGGCCAGCGTCAGGAAGGTGCGGGTCTTGCGCCGGAACAGCGCCGCCCAGACCAGGTGGAAGTATTTCATCTCGGCCTCCTCCGGTTCCAGGCGCGGCTCACGCCGCGTGCGACTGCTGTTCGACCAGCACGCCCTTGTCCAGGTGCAGGGTGTGGCTGGCGTGCTCGGCCGCCTTCGGGTCGTGCGTCACCATCACGATGGTCTTGCCGTGCTCGCGGTTGAGCTCCTGCAGCAGGCCCAGGATCTCCTCGGCCGACTGCCGGTCGAGGTCGCCGGTGGGCTCGTCGCAGATCAGCAGCGTCGGGTCGGAGACGATGGCGCGCGCGATCGCCACGCGCTGCTGCTGGCCGCCGGACAGCTCGGACGGCTTGTGCGAGGTGCGATCGGACAGGCCCACCAGCTCCAGCGCGATCTGCGCGTTGCGCTTGCGCTGCGCGCCGCCGAGCTTCGTCAGCAGCAGCGGCAGCTCGACGTTCTTCTGCGCGCTGAGCGCGGGCATCAGGTTGTAGAACTGGAATACGTAGCCGACGTTCTGGCTGCGCCAGGTCGCCAGCTGGCCCGCACCCATGCGATCGATGCGCTGCCCGGCAATCTCGATCTCGCCGCTGGTGGGCGCGTCCAGGCCGCCGATGAGGTTCAGGAGCGTGGTCTTGCCCGAGCCCGATGGGCCCATCAGCGCGACGAAATCGCCGGACGCGATGTCCAGGTCCAGGCCGTGCAGCACGTCAACCTTCTCCGGGCCGCGCTGGTAGGACTTGCCGAGGTTGCGGATCGATACCAGGGTGGTCATGACGATGCTCCGTTGGATGCAGTGGATTGGTGGACCCGAAGGCCTTTGCAGGAGTGGCTGTAAAGCGATTGAAGCCAGACCAATCGCGCTCTTGTGGGAGCGGCCATGGCCGCGATTGCAGTCGGGCCATCGCGGCTATGGCCGCTCCCACAGAGATGTGCTTCGCTCCTGCAGGTGTGTGGGTGTGTCGATTGCAGGTGCCGGACTGAGGGGTTCCTAAGGGCCGGCCACGATGACCTTGTCACCGTCGGCCAGGTCTTCCGGCGGGTCGAGCACCACGGTTTCGCCCGGTGCGATCCCGGACAGCACGGTGCGCTGGGCGCCGCCGCCGCCGCCGGTGCTGACGCTGCGACGCTCGGCCACGGCATCGTCGCCGCTGCCGGCCACGACGAAGACGACATCGCCGCCGTCGCGCGCGGCCACGGCCGCCGCCGGCACGCGCACGCCGCGCGGCGCGTCGTCGTCGGCCTGCTCCGGCGCGCGCTCCAGGAAGCTCACCGTCACGCCCATGTCGGGCACGATGCGCGGATCCTTTTCCTTCAGCGCCACGCGCACCTTGACCGTGGCCTTGCCGCGGTCGGCGGTGGGGATGATCGCGATCACTTCCGCCGGGATCTTCCAGTCCTGGTAGGCGTTGAGCGTGGCCTCGACCGGCATCTTCGCCTGCACGCGGCCGATATAGGCCTCGCCGACGTCCACCTCGACCTCCAGTGAGTCCATGTCGACGATGGTGCCGATGCCGGTGCGGGTGAAGCCGCCGCCGGCCGACAGCGGCGAGATGATCTCGCCCGGCTGCGCGGCCTTGGCGATCACCACGCCGGCGAAGGGCGCGCGCACCACGGTGTTGTCGACGCCGATGTCGCTGATCCGCAGCTGTTCGCCAGCAACCTGCGCATTGCGCTGCGCGGTGGCGAGCTGGGCGCGCAGCGAATCGCGCTGCGCCACCGCCTGGTCGAACTGCGCGCGCGACACCAGCTGCTGCCCGACGAGTGATTCCAGCCGTCGCGCCTGTGCCTCCGCCTCGACCAGCTGGGCGCGCACCGAGTCCGCCTGGCTGCGCGCGGCGCCGAGCTGGGCCTGGGCGAGGTCATGCTGTGCATCGGCGTCCACCGGGTCGAGCGTGGCCATGACCTGGCCTTCCACCACCGCCATGCCTTCCTCGATCAGCACCTCGCGCACGCGGCCGGTGATCTTGGCCGAGACCGTGGCCATGCGTCGGGCCACGACGTAGCCGCTGGCATCGAGCACCGAAATCGCTCCGCTGCCGCCGCCGGTAGCGACCGCGGTGGCTGTGCGCACCTCGACCGCGCCGCCGCGTCCCGAAAGTGCCCATGCGGCCAGCGCGACCAGGAGCAGTGCGGCAACCGCCGCGGCCAGGATCCAGCGCCACCGTCGTGGTTGCGGATCGGGGCTGCGGTCGATGCGCAGTTCGTTCAACAGGTCGGCTTTGGTGTTCATCAGGACTCGAGACGAGGGCTGTGGGCGAAGTGTGACCGTGCCGGTCGAGGCATGTGGCCACTTTCGACGGGCGGAGCCGGTGGTGTCACCTGCGGAATGTCATGCATTTGTGTTGGCCCCGGTCATGCGGATGTCGGCTCAGTCGGCGCGCAGGGCATCGATCAGCTTGCCGCCCGCGAGCCGCCAGGTCGGCAGCAGGGCGCTCAGGAGGCCCAGCGCCAGACTGTACATGCACACGGTCAGCGCCAGCGCCGGCGTGATGGTGAGCGGCACCTGGATGGCCAGGCTGCCGGCGGAGGTTCCGAATACCCTTCCGCCGACGGCCACGTGCATCGCGACCAGCGCGATGGTGGTGGCGAACAGCCCGATCAGTGCGACTTCGACGAACACAGCCAGGCCGATGCTCGAACCGGGAAAGCCGAGGGCGCGCAGCGTCCCCATTTCGCGCCGGCGCCGGCGCAGCGCGGTATCGAGTGCGTTCGCGATCACCAGCGTCGCGCCGGCACCCAGCAGCAGCGAGACGCCCGCGGCCGCAAGGCGGACCAGGCGCGAAACAAAGGCCACCTGTCCAGCGTGGTAGGTGCCCTGGGGTACGACGCGCACGCCCGAAAGCCGGGGGTCGGCACGTACCGCCGCGGCAAACGCCTGGAACGCGTCCGCGTCGGGCAGCCGCACCCACAGCACAGAGACCTGGCCCGGCGCGTTGAACGCCGCTTGCAGCGTCGACAGGTCGGCCCACAGCTCGGACTCCCAGAGTCCGCCGTTGGCCGCGAGTCCGTGGCGCAGCGCCAGTGGGCTGCGGCGCAGCTCCAGGACATCGTTGCCCTGCAGTTCGCGATACGCAGGCGCGAGCATGCGGCCGACGAGCAGGTCCTGCACGCCGGGTTGGCCCGCAGGCAGCTGCACCAGGCCATCGATCGTGTCCAGGACCGCCGGCGTCGACGGGTCGACGCCTCGGATCTGCACCGTGCTGCGGACGCCATCGCGACGCGTGAGCTTGGTATTGGCGATGAACTGTGGGGCGACCAGTACGCGCCCGGACGCGTCACGCGAGACCTGCGGCAGGGCGGCGACGATCCCGGCGACATGGGCGGGCAGGTGGCTCTCCACTTCGCTGCGTGCCTGCGACGACAGCACCAGGGCGATGCGGTCGTCTCCGGTACGCGCGGCGATGCCGTCGATGCCGGCAGGCACGGACAGCAGCAGGGTCAGCGTGGCTGCCGAGATCAGGAATCCCGCCAGCATGAGCAGGGCATCGCGGGGCCTGTCGGCGTGGCCGGCAAGGAAGATCCGCAGGATGCTGGCGGTGCCCTTGGCCATCGCCGCGTGCTCAGCCGCGGACCAGGTCCACCGCACGCAGCCTGCGCACGGTGAATGCGGGCGCCAACGAGGCCAGCGCGACCAGAGCCAGCAGGCAGGCCAACAGCCAGGGCGTGTCCTGCAGCGGTGCGTCCAGGCGCCCGAGCACGTGGCTGGTGCGCGCGCTGATCCCCTCGATCAGCGACAGGCCCAGCATCGTCCCGAGCGCGGCACCCATCGCCGCTACGGCGGAGAACTCGAACACGATCGCTGCCAGCTGAAGGTTCCGGCCGAAGCCCAGCGCCTGCAGCATCGCCATGCTCGATCGCCGCTGTGCGGCCAGGTGTGCGGCGATGCTCGTGAACACGAGCAGCACGCACAGCCCGAGCGACGCGACCACGGCGCGCAGCAGCGCGCTGACATTGCCGAAACTGCCGAGCAGGCTGTCGCCACCGTCGGCCACGTGCGCCTGCACCGGCGGGTCGCCGTGCTGCAGCAGCGCTTCGATGTCCGCGGCCAGCTCGGCGAGTGCCAGCGGATCCTGCCCGGACACCTGGATGATCCGCGCCTGGTCGCGTTCGGCGTCGGGCAGCAGGCGGTCGACGTGCCCGTAGTGGGCGATCGCGACCTGTTCGCCGAACCCACCTTCGTCGCTGTGGAAGATGCCCGCGATGGTGATCGGCACGGCCTGGCCATGCAGGCCGGCGGGTTCGATCGCCATGCCCCGCGACCAGCCGCAGCGCTCGGCCAGTTCGGCGCCTGCCAGCACCGCATGCGGCGAATCCAGCCATGCGTCGATGTCCGCCTGGGTGGCGCGGATGCTGCGCAGCCTGCGCGCGGGGTCGTCGCCGCCCCAGCCGTTGAGGGTGGCAATGCCCGCGGGCGGCTTGCACACCACCGCGAGAACGTTCATGTGGTTGACGGTCTCGACCGCGGGAATGCGCGATACCTGCGCTGCGTAGCGCACCGGCACCAGTCCGCCTTCGCGCGCGCTGGACACGGTGATGCTGGCGTCGGCGAGTGCAGTCCTCGCCACGAACGGCGACGCCAGGGCGCCCAGGATCCAGAAGCCGGCCACGCCGACGACGAGGGTTGCCACCAGGTAGGCATGCCGGCCGAGCGATTCCCGCAGCCGCAGCCAGGCGAGCGTTGCGCAGGTGCGGCACGACCGCATGCCGCCAGCGGCGGACACTACTTCACCAGCGCCACGCGGATCACGTCCAGGGCATGGGGATGCGCGAGGCGAAGCTGGTCGACCGTGTCCGCGTACGGACCGCACGACATGCTGCCGCAATCGGATGCATCCAGCAGGACGATGGCGGCCCAGCGTTCGGCCGAAGCGGGAATGGTGGCGGTCGCGCCGGCTTCGGTGACGATGGCGAGCACGTCGTCCAGGGAAAGCGTGCCGGGGCGGGTTCCGGAGGGATCGAGGCTGCCGAAGTCCTGCTGCAGCCGCGCAAGACCCGCGTTGTCGTCGATCTGCGAATGCAGGCGTCCTCCGGGCGCGTAGAGCCAGATGGCCGGGAACTGGTATCGCCCGTCGGGGGCATGGCCTGCGGCCAGGCTGGCCTTGTGGAAGGCGACGATGAAGTCCTGTAGGGGCAGCGGCAGCGGCAGCGGCTGCGGGGCGGTGCCGGCATCCGTTGGCGGACCCGGAATATCAGCGGCAGCGGGCGTCGCCGCCGCAACGTCGACGTCGACGTCGGCATCGGTGCCTGCCGGCCCTGAGCACGCGGCAAGCGCAAGCAGGGCGATGAACGCCAGCGCGGCGAGTCCCGTCCGTGCGCCATGCCAGCCCGGGTGGATGTGTTCGCAAGTCATGTGGGGATTCCTGGGTGCATGTCGCAAGGCGCGGGAGGGCAGCGCGTACCCTCCCGCGAAACACTTACTGGACGATGATGACGACGCAGACGTCCTTGATGCAGACGACGATCGTCGTCGCGGCCTCGGCCTGCTGGACCGGGAACGCGAACGCGGCCGAAACCGCGAACAGGAGCCCGGCAGCGCCGGAGGTGACCTTCTTGATCATGTTGACTGTCCTTGTGCATTGGGAAAAGTCCCTGTCCATGGACTTCCTTGCGTGACCCGATTTTCCCCGGGCCCCGCACGACGGCAGGGCGCATGCCCGCAGCATGGTTCCGGCTGCGGGCCCGCGGATTTCTAGCATGTCGCCGGTGCCGCTCGCAACGCGGGTGGGCCCTGCCTGCCCCGGGATGTGATGCTTGTCATGCGCGACGGGTGATGGCGGCGACTGCCGCAGGTCGGTGGTGGCTCCCAAGCTGTGAGCACACGGAGGAGGACGCATCATGGATCATCATCGCGACGTGCCATTGGCCCGCCTGCAGGACGCCCGCAAGTATTACGGCAAGGTCGCAGCTCTGGACGGCGTCGACCTGGAACTGCACGCCGGCCAGGTGCTCGCGCTGCTCGGCGCCAATGGCGCGGGCAAGACCACGGCGATCTCGCTGCTGCTCGGCCTGCTGGAGCCCGACGGCGGGTCCGCGCGGTTGTTCGGGCGTTCGCCATCGGAACTGGTCGCGCGCCAGGGCATCGGCGTGATGCTGCAGTCCGGCGCGATCGCCGACACGCTCACCGTTGCCGAACTCCTCGACCTGACGCGCAGCTACTACCCGGATCCGCGCAGCGTCGTGGACTGCGTCGCCATCGCCGGCCTGGACGGGCTGCTCAAGCGCCGCTACGGAAAGCTGTCCGGCGGCCAGCAGCGGCGCGTGCAGTTCGCGCTCGCGATCTGCGGCCGGCCGCGGGTGCTGTTCCTCGACGAGCCCACCACCGGTCTCGACATCGAGGCCCGGCAGGGGCTGTGGCGCGGATTGCGCGAACTGGTTGCCGAGGGCGCATCGGTCCTGCTGACCACGCATTACCTGGAAGAAGCCGAGGCCCTGGCCGATCGCGTGGTGGTGCTGGCCGGCGGCCGCGTCGTCGCCAGCGGCAGCCTCGATGAAGTGCGCGCGCGGGTCGACCAGCGCCGCATCCGCTGCGCGACCACGCTTGATGCGGCGGAGGTTGCGCGCTGGCCGCTGGTGCGCGCCGCGCGCCGCGAGGGCGGCCGCCTGGAGGTGGTCGCCGATGCCGCCGAAGGCGTGGTGCGCCGCCTGCTCGCCGCAGACCCCGGGCTGTCGGACCTCGACGTCAGCCGCGCCGGCCTTGCCGAAGCATTCCTCGAGATCACCCGCGACACGCCCATGAAGGAGGCCGCGTGATGAACGCCATCGCCCGTGACACCGTCGCCGTCCGCCGGCACCCGCTGCTGCGCAGCTACCTGCTGGAGGCGAAGTACGAATTCCTGCGCCTGCTGCGCACGCCGATCTTCGCGCTGCCGACCCTGCTGTTCCCGCTGATGTTCTACCTGCTGTTCGGCGTCGCCATGAATCACGGCGGCAACGGCGCGCAGTACCTGCTGGCCACCTATGGCGTGTTCGGCGTGATGGGCGCGGCGATGTTCGGCTTCGGCGTCACGGTGGCGATGGAGCGCGAGCAGGGTTTCCTCGCGCTCAAGCGCGCACTGCCGATGCCGCCCGGCGCCTACCTGCTGGCGAAGATGGCGATGGCGCTGCTGTTCTCGGCGATCGTTGCGCTGCTGCTGGCGCTGCTCGCCTTCGCACTCGCGGGCGTGCAGCTGAAGCCGGCGCAGTGGGGGCTGCTGTTCGCGGTGCACGTCGCCGGCGCGCTGCCGTTCTGCGCCATCGGCCTGTTCATCGGCACCCTCGCCAACGGCTCCGGCGCGCCGGCGGTGGTCAACCTGGTCTACCTGCCGATGTCGTTCCTGTCGGGCCTGTGGATGCCGCTGTCGATGCTGCCCGACGTGTTCACGCGGCTGGCGCCGCTGTGGCCGTCCTACCATCACGGCCAGCTGGCGCTGAAGGTCGTGGGCATGGACGCGGGCCAGCCGGTGGCGATGCACCTCGGCGTGCTCGCGGTGGTCGGCATCGGCTTCTTCGTCCTTGCCCGCGCGCGGCTTGCGCGCGCCGGCTGAGTCCATCTTCGTCACGGGAGAACCACACCATGAAACGCTGGCCTGAATCCATCGCTGCGGGCGCCATCGCCGCGGCCATCGCCGCCGCGGTCGCCTTCGCGCAGCCGTCGTCGCCCACGTCGACGCCGTCGGCTCCATCGCCCGCGGACAGGGTCGGCGCGCTGCCTTCGGGCGGCGAAGGCGCGGCCTTCGCCATCTCGGGCGTGCGCGTGTTCGACGGCGACCGCGTGCTGCCGGCTGCGAACGTGATCGTCCGTGACGGACGCATCGAGGCGGTGGGCGCCGACATCGTCCTTCCCGAGGGCATCGACGTCGTCGACGGTGCCGGCCGGACCCTGCTGCCGGGTCTCATCGATGCGCATACCCACAGCTGGGGCGAGGCGCAGCGCGACGCACTGCGCTTCGGCGTCACCACCGAGCTGGACATGTTCGGCGACTGGAACCGGATCCCGGCGCTGCGCGCGCAGCGCGAGTCGCTGGGCGAAACCGGCCAGGCCGACCTGTGGACCGCCGGCGCCACCGTCACCACCGAGGGCGGCCACGGGACCCAGTTCGGCATTGCGGTGCCGACGCTTGCCGCCGACGGCGACGCCGCGGCCTTCGTCGCCGCGCGGGTGGCCGAGGGTTCGGACTACATCAAGCTGATCGTCGAGGACTTCAGCACCCATTCGGACACGCAGCGGCTGCCGACGATCACGCCGGCGCAGGTGGCGGATGCGATTGCCGCAGCGCAGGCCCATGGGCGCCTCGGGGTGGTCCACGCCGCAAGCCAGGCCGATGCGCGGCATGCCGTGGACTCGGGCGCGGACGGCCTGGTGCATGTCTTCCACGACGTGGCCGCTTCGCCCGGCTTTGTCGCCGCGGCGAAAGGCGCGGGCAGCTTCGTCGTGCCCACGCTGTCGGTGATCGCGGGCTTTTCAGGCGACGGCAGTGGCGCCGCGCTCGCATCGGATGCACGGCTGGCGCCGTGGGCGGGCCTCGATCAGCGTGCGACGCTCGAATCGGCCTTCCCCGGGCCGCCGCGTCCGCAGGCGCTGGACAATGCGCTGCGCAGCGTCGCCGCGCTGAACGCCGCCGGCGTCGACATCCTTGCCGGCACCGACGCCGGCAATCCCGGCACGGCTCACGGCATCAGCATGCATGGCGAGCTGGCGCTGCTGGTGCGCGCGGGCCTGTCGCCGGTCGAAGCGCTGGCCGCCGCGACCGCGCTGCCGGCGCGGCGCTTCGGTCTCGGCGACCGCGGCCGCATCGCGCCGGGCATGCGCGCCGACCTGCTGCTGGTGGATGGTGATCCGACGACCGACATCCAGGCCACGCGCGCGAACGTCGGCGTCTGGAAAAACGGATACGCGGTGGCTCGCCCGCGGGTAGAGGCGACTGCGGCCGCGACCGCGCCGGTGATCGCCGACGGTGCCTTGGTCGCCGATTTCGAGGACGGCGGCACCGGCGTGCACTTCGGCCACGGCTGGCAGGTGACCACCGACGCCATGGTCGCTGGCAAGTCCGTGGCGACGCAGGAATGGGTCGCCGATGGAGCCGGTGGCTCGCGCGGCGCGCTGCGCGTCAACGGCGAGATCCGGCCCGGCTTCGCCTACCCCTGGGCCGGCACGATGTTCCACCCCGGCGCGCAGCCGATGCAGCCGGTCGACGCGTCGATGCGCCGCGAGCTCGTGTTCCAGGCCCGCGGCGACGGTCGCAGCTACCAGGCCATGCTGTTCTCGGGTCCCACGATGCAGGGCATGCCGGCGATGCAGTCGTTCACTGCCGGAGCGGCGTGGCGCGAGGTGCGGATCCCGCTCGCCGCCTTCGCCGGCGCCGACCTCGCCACGCTGCGCGCGATCGCGATCACGGCTGGCCAGCCCGCGGGCGCATTCGAGCTGCACATCGACGACGTCGAGCTGCGCTGAGTGGTGCATCATCGATCCATGGAGTCGACCGCCATGCCTCGTGTGATACCCAGCGGATGGCGTGCCTGGCTGGCGCCGGCACCGGATTCGGTGCTGGCGGCGGCGATGCGGCAGGGGCACTCGCCGTGGACCGAATGGGTGCATCTGATGTGGACGGCCTGGGTGTTCGTCACCCCGGTGTTCGTGCCCGGCGGCTACAGCGCGCGCTGGATCGCGCTGACCCTGCTGTCCTATCCGCTGTTCGTGCTGCTGTATGCGCTGGCGCTGGTGCGGCCGGAGCGCCAGGGTTGGCGCTACGCGCTGGGCATGGTGGCGCTGGCCATGGTGCTGGCGCCCTGGTATCCGTCGGGCCTGAGCTATTTCGTGTTCGGCTGCGTGATGGTGCGCAGCGAGCGCGCGCGCTCGCTGCCGCGGTACGTGCTGCTGCTGGCGGCGCTCAACACCGTGTTCATCGCCTATGCGCTGTGGCTGGGCTATCCGTGGCAGTCCCTCGCCTGGCTGCCGCTGGTCACGCTGATCGTGGGCACCCTCGTCCACGTCGACATGGCCAACCGGCGCACCGATGCCGCGCTGCGGCTGTCGCACGGAGAGGTCCGCCGGCTGGCCGCGCTCGCCGAGCGCGAACGCATCGGTCGCGACCTGCACGACCTGCTCGGGCACACGCTGTCGCTGGTGGCGCTGAAGTCCGACCTGGCCGCGCGCCTGGTCGAGCGCGATCCGGTGGCGGCGCGCAGCGAGATCGATGCCGTCAGCCGGGTCGCGCGCGAGGCGCTGGCGCAGGTGCGTTCTGCGGTCAGCGGCATCCGTGCGGCGGGCATCGCCGCCGAGCTGGCTTCGGCCAAGCTGCTGCTCGAGTGCGACGGCGTGGCCCTTCGCCACGACTGGGACGAAAGCGGCCTGGCTGGCGGCGCATTGCCATCGCGGGTGGAGACCACGCTTGCGCTGGTGCTGCGCGAGGCGGTGACCAACATCCAGCGCCACGCCCACGCACGCAGCGCTGAGATCGCGCTGCGTGCCGAAGGCAGCGATGGCGTGGTGCTGCGCATCAGCGACGACGGCCGTGGCGGCGCGATCGCGCCGGGCAACGGCCTGGGTGGCATGCGCGAGCGGGTCGAGGCGCTTGGCGGCCGGCTGGTCATCGATTCCGTTCGCGGCGGCGGCACTGTCGTCGAGGTCTGGCTGCCGCTGGCGGCCAATGACGACGAAGACGGTGAAGGCGATTGCGACGACGAACCACGCGTGACGGACGGGGGGCAATGATCCGCATCGTGCTCGCCGAGGACCAGGCCATGCTGCGCAGCGCGCTGGCGGCACTGCTGGCGATGGAGGACGACATCGAGGTCGTCGGTGTCGCCGGCGACGGTGAAGAAGCCTGGCGCGAACTGCAGCGCCATGCGCCCGACCTGCTGGTGACCGACATCGAGATGCCGGGCCTCACCGGCCTGGAGCTGGCGCAGCGGATCCAGCGCCAGGGCCTGGCGACGAAGGTGGTCATCGTCACCACCTTTGCGCGTGCCGGCTACCTGCGCCGCGCACTGGATGCGGGCGTGCAGGGCTACCTGCTGAAGGATGCGCCGGCCGAAGAGCTGGCGGCGGCGCTGCGCAAGGTGCAGGCCGGTGGTCGCGCGATCGATCCGCAGCTCGCGCTCGAGGCCTGGTCGGAGGTCGATCCGCTCAACGAGCGCGAACGCCAGGTGCTGCGGCTCGCCGGCGAAGGCCAGTCCGCCGGCGAGACTGCCGCCGCGCTCGGCCTCTCGCAGGGCACCGTGCGCAACTATCTGTCGGAGGCCATCGGCAAGCTTGGCGTCGGCAACCGCATCGAGGCCTACCGCCTGGCGCGGCAGAAGGGCTGGCTGTAGCCGCTCCCACAAGGACGCGCGCTCAAGGACTCGGGGATCGATGCGGGGAAGAGCTAGCCTGAGCGGTGCTTCAGCATCGCGTAAGCGGCGCGCAGGCCCAGGGCCTCGCCGCCGGCGGGGCGGCCGGGGCGGTCGCTGTCGTTCCAGGCGTAGGTATCGAGGTGCGCCCAGGGCATGCCCTTGGGCACGAAGCGCTCCAGGTACAGCGCCGCGGTGACGCTGCCGGCCATCTTCGAGCCGGCGTTGGCCATGTCGGCGACCTTGCTGGTGAGGTAGCGCAGGTACGGACGCCACAGCGGCATGCGCCACAGCGGATCGCGCACCTGCATGCCGGCGTCGAGCCAGGCCTGCGCGAGCGCGTCGTCGTTGCTGAAGAGCGCCGGCAGGTCGGGGCCCAGCGCGATGCGCGCGGCGCCGGTGAGGGTGGCGAAGTCGAGGATCAGGTCCGGTGCCTGTTCGCCGGCATAGGCCAGCGCATCGCCCAGGATGACCCGGCCTTCGGCGTCGGTGTTGTCGATCTCGACGCTGACGCCGGTGCGCGTGGCGATGACCTCGCCCGGACGGAAGGCATCGGGGCCGATCGCGTTCTCCACCGCCGGCACCAGCAGGGTGATGCGCAGCGGAAGCTTCCGCGCCATCACGAGCTCGGCCAGGGCGATCGCGTGCGCGGCGCCGCCCATGTCCTTCTTCATGTTGCGCATGCCGTCGGCGGGCTTGATGTCGAGCCCGCCGGTGTCGAAGCACACGCCCTTGCCGACGATGGCCACGTGCGGATGCGAGGCCTCGCCCCAGCGCAGCGCCAGCAGGCGCGGGGCGCGATGCGAGGCGCGGCCGACGGCGTGGATGGCGGGGAAATTCTGCTCCAGCAGGGCGTCGCCGGTGATCGCGCTGAAGTCGGCGCCGTGCGCCTGTGCGATGCCGCGCGCGATGTCCTCGAGCTCATCCGGGCCCATGTCCTGCGTCGGCGTGTTGACCAGGTCGCGCACGCGCGCGGTGGCGGCGAGCAGGTCCAGGGCTTCGGGATCGCTTGCGTCCAGCGCCAACCGTGCGCGCACCGGCTTCGGCTTGCGGTAGCGGTCGAAGGCGTAGCTGCCCAGGCCCCAGCCCAGCTGCAGCGCGTGCAGGGCATCGCTGTCGAACTCTCCGGCGGGCGTCCAGTCACCGGCCGGCAGCGCGCGCGGCGCGTGCGCGTAGGCGCAGGGATCGAGCCTGTCGCCGACCCCGATCACCGCGGCCGCCGGCGTGCCGTCGGCCGCCGGCAGCACCAGGCAGCTGCATGCGGCGCCGTCGAAGGCGTGCGCGTCCAGCCAGGCGCCGACCGCGGCCGGCCGCATCGCGCGCCACGCGGCGAACCCGTCGCGATCGACGATATGCAGCGGCCGCGCCTGCGCGGCGTCGGCGGTGGGGGCGTAGCAGGCGGGAAGGGTCATGCGTGGGTGCTCCGTGTGCGGTCGCCCGGCGCGGGCAGGGCCGCATCGAGCCAGTCGGCCAGTCCGGCCAGGGAATCGAAATGAAGGTCGGGCTCGACCTCGTCGTGGCGCCATTGCAGGCGCCGGCCGTGGTCATCGGCGCGGTTGATCCAGCAGCTGCGCAGCCCGGCGCGCGCGGCGCCGGCGACGTCTGCCTCGGGATGGTCGCCGACGTGCAGCACCTCGGCCGGTGGCACGCCCAGCTGTGCGCAGGCGGCCAGGAAGATGGCGCGATCCGGCTTGGCACTGCCGAAGCTGCAGGCGCTCAGCTGCGCGCTGAAGAGGTGGTCCAGGCCGATGCGCGCCAGGTCGGCGTTGCCGTTGCTGAGCGCCGCGATCGGAAGCCTGGCGCTGATGCGCTCCAGCGCGTGGATCGCGTCCGGATAGCACTCGACCTTGTTGCGCTCGGCGAAGAAGGCCTCGTATGCGGCGTCGGCCATGGCCACGTCGCCGCCGCTCTCGCGCAGCGCCGCTTCAAGCGTCATCCGCCGCAGCGCCGACATGTCGTGGGCAAGCGAAGGATTCTCCGCACCCACGCGCTCGCGCAGCGTGCGCATCGCCTCTGCCGGGAACATGTCCGCGGTGGCCGGGCTGTGTCGCCGCATCCATTGGTCGAGCACGCGTTCGATGCGTATGCCGATGGGTGCGAACGGCCACACGGTGTCGTCAAGGTCGAGGGTGATGGCGCGGACGGGGAAGGCCATGGCGCCATTGTACGGCGGCCTACCCCAACAGCCGCGCCCAGCCCTCCAGTCCGTCGATGCGCGCCAGCACGCGCTTCACGCAGACCAGCAGCGGCACCGCCAGCAGCAGGCCGACGATGCCCCACAGCCAGCCGAACACCAGCAGCGCCAGGATCAGGACGAGTGGCGACAGCTGCATGCGCTGGCCAAGCACCAGCGGCGTCACCAGCTGGCCTTCCAGCGTGTGCAGGCCGAGGTAGATCGCCGCCGGCAGCAGCGAGGCCCCGACGTCGTCCCAGGTCACGAAGCCCATCAGCAGCATCGCCACCACACCGATCGCCGGGCCCACGTAGGGCGCGAAGTTGAGCAGCATCGCGATCGTGCCCCAGAGCAGCGCCTCCTGCATGTCCACGCCGAGGCCCCAGTGCAGCACGGCCGCAAGCAGCACGCCCACGCCCGCGTTGATCAGGGTGATGGTGAAGACGTAGCGCGACACGTCGCGCTCGATCGACTGCATGATCTCGACCGTGACCCGCTGCCGCTGGCGCGTGGGCAGCAGGGCGATCGCGCGGCGCTGCAGGTCCTCGCCGAAGACCATGAAGAAGAAGGTCAGCAGCACCACCGCCAGCACGCTGCCCGCCATCCGCGGCGCCCTGGCCAGGGCGGCGTAGGGGTCGTCGACCTGGGTGCGAACGACTTCGACCTTGCGCCCGTCGCCGCTGGCCTGGCGGGCGATGTCCTCGGCGACGCGGTTGGCCTCGCGCACGGGCTCGGCCAGCTCGCCGAGCTCCTTGCCGAGCTGGCGCATCTGTCGCGGGGCTTCCTGCATCCAGTCGATCGCCGGTGCCAGCAGCTGCTGGCCGAGGAGCGCTGTGCCCGCGATGCCTCCGCACAGCACCAGCAGTGCGGCGAGGAAGCGGGGCAGGTAGAGCCTGCGCAGGGCGCGGATCACCGGGTTGCCGATCAGCGCCAGGAACATGGCCAGCAGCACCGGGAGGATCACCCCTTGGGCCGCCCAGAGCGTGTAACCGACGGCCAGCAGGGCAAGCACCAGGACCGACGTCGGTGCGCGCGGACGCGGCGCCGGTGCCTCGGTCGCGGGTTCGTCGGGTGTGGCCGGGAAGGCGTCGCCGGCGGGGCCGGCCGCCGCGGCGGCCGCTTCGCTTGAAGCGGGGGTGTCACGCGTCGCCATGGGAGTTCGCCTCAGCGCGATTCGGAGAGTTCGGTCGCGGCTTCGGCCGGGCGTGGTGGGGTCTCCCAGGCGGGATCGGGCCTTCTAGCGCGCTCCGCGGTATGGGAGGCGGCGGCCGGGGGCGGCGCTGCGTGCCGGTGGCCGGAAGGCGCGGCGGGAGCTTCGGCAGCGGTGGCAGCGTGCTCCGGCGCCGGGTTTGCGTCCCGCGCCGCGGCCCCCGCGTCCTCGGCAGCCTCTTCAGCCGCGCCGGCGGCGAAGGCCGCCTGGACCGATCCGACCAGCCCGGCCACGCTGCCGAGCATCTGCAGCCAGCGCGCCGGCTGCGCGCCGGCGATTGCGTGGCCGGGCCGCACCCAGCCGGCCAGCAGGCCACCGGCCAGGCCGGCGATGATGATGCGAGGCGGCGTCCATCCCGAGCGCCAGATCCCGCCGAAGACGCGGAAATCCGCCGCCGTCTGGCGTTCGCGCGCCTCCAGCGCGGCTTCCGCGCGCTCCACCTTCGCCTGCAGTTCTTCGAAGCTCATGCCGCGCTCCTCATGGCGGGGTGACTCCCGCGGCCGTGGAATCGCCCGGCACGCCGTCGCCGCGCGGGCGCGCCCGGTGCTCGGCATCGTGGGCGCAGTCCGCCGAGCCCGGGTCCGGCATGAACTCGGCCAGCTCGCCGATGCCCAGCCGCGCCAGCTGGCGGCGGGTGGCCTTCATGCGGGTATGTTCGAAATAGGCCATGGCCTTGCGCAGCGCCAGCCATGCCGCGAGGCCGCTGGCGATTGCGCAGCAGGCCAGGGACAGCCACCAGGGCAGCCCGAGCTGATTGCTCAGTGCCACCACCAGCGCGGTCATCAACAGCATCCACGCCGAGGCTGCGAACACCACCGCCACGCCGGCAAAGACCGCGCTGCGCCCCGCGGCGCTTCGTGCCAGCGACACGTCGGCGGTGACCAGGGTACGCAGCGCACCGGCGGCCTCGCGTGCAGCGCCCATGCCGGCCACGCCGCTGTCGCGCAGCTCACGGACCGCATCGGCGATGCCGGGTGGCGGCGCGCCGTCACCCCTGCCCGGCGCTTGGCCGGACGAGGGGCCCGATGCGGGTGGCGGTTGTTGCTCCACGCTTACCTGCCGCTGCCGCGGGCCAGTTTGGCGATGATCCAGCCGGCGGCGAACGCGGCGCCGAAGGAGGCGATCGGGCGCTCGCGGATCAGGTCGGCGGCGCTGTCGATCAGGTCGCGGCCCTTGTCGAGCAGCACATCGACCTGCTCGCTGCCGGCGCCGGCGGCTTCTTCGAGCGCGGAAAGGCCGGCCAGGGCGCCGTCGGCCAGGTCGGCCTTGAGGTTGGCCTTGCCCAGGCGGGCCTCTTCGCCGGCGGCAGCCGCGGCACCGCGGACGGCGTCGGCGGTATCCGAGGCCGCCTGCTTCAGGTGGCCACCGGCCTGGGACAGGTTGGTTTTCAGATTTTCAGTGTGGGTCGGGCTCATCGTGCTCTCCTTGGGGGGTGTCTCGGGGAAAAACCTCAGTCCATCAACAGGTTGCCCTGGCCGCGGCCGCGCTGGATGCGCAGCACGAGCTGCGAGGGTGCTTTGGACAGCGCCGCGCGCAGCGCCGTCAGGTCGCCGGCGAGGTCACCACCGGCGGCGACCACCACGTCGCCGGCGCGCAGTCCGCTGCGTGCAGCGCGACTGCCGCGCTCGACCTCCTCGACCAGCACGCCGGACACGCCGCCGCGGCGCAGGGCCTCGGGCAGCTCGGCGAAGCTGGCGCCGGACAGGCGCGGGTCGAGCTGTTGGCCGGCCAGTGTGCGCGGCTGTTCGCGCAGGGTGGCCTGCACCTGCATGGCCTTGCCGTCGCGGCGCAGATCGAGGGTCACGCGGGCATCGGCCGGCTGCAGGCCCTGGAAGTTGCGCAGGGTCTCGCCGTCGCCGATGCGCTCGCCGTTGGCGGCCACGATCACGTCGCCCGCGCGCAGCCCGGCGGCGGCACCGGCGGAATCGGCGTGGACGCGGGTCACCACCGCGCCGCGGCTGCCGGCGGCAAGCCCGAGGCTGGCCGCCAGGCGATCGTCGAGGTCCTGGGTGTCGATGCCCAGCGTGCCGCGGCGGACCTCGCCGGTGGCGGCGAGCTGCTGCATGACGCCGCGCGCCAGGTTGGCGGGGATGGCGAAGCCCAGGCCGATGTTGCCGGCCATGCTGCCGCGCGGGTTGAAGCTGGCGGTGTTGATGCCGACCAGCTCGCCGCGCAGGTTGACCAGCGCGCCGCCGGAGTTGCCGGGGTTGATGCTGGCGTCGGTCTGGATGAAGTTCTGGTAGCCCACGCCCGGCACGTTGGCGCGGCCGACCGCGGAGACGATGCCCGAGGTCACCGTCTGGCCGACGCCGAAGGGGTTGCCGACCGCGACCACGAAGTCGCCCACCTGCAGCGCGCTGCTGTCGGCGAGCGCGATGGCCTGCAGCGCGCCTTCGTTCCCCGATACCGGGATCTTCATCAGCGCCACGTCGGTGTCGGCGTCGGAGCCGATGAACTCCGCGGCCAGGGTGCGGCCGTCGGCCAGGGTCACCGAGACTTCGTCGGCGCCTTCGATCACGTGGTGGTTGGTCAGCACGTACCCGCGGACGGCGTCCACGATCACGCCCGAGCCCAGCGATTCGTTGATCCGCTCCTCGGGAATGCCCGGGAACATCCGCCTGAAGAAGGGGTCGTTCGCGAACGGGTTGTTGATGCGCACGCGCTGCTTGGTGTGCACGCTGACCACGGCCGGGGTGACCCGGCGCAGCATCGGTGCCAGCGACGGCAGGGCCTGGCCTTCCACGGTGGCCGGCAGGCCAGCGGCCATCGGCACCGCGGCGGCCGGGGACAGGGGCTCGGCGCGGGCCGGCGCCTGCAGGCCGTCCAGGATCAGGGTCGCGGCGGCGCCACCGAAAGCGGCGGCGGCGGCGAGGGCGAGGAGCGTGGTGCGGGTGGATGCTTGCATCGGTCTGTCGTTATGCGGGTTCAGGGGTCTTTGGACCGTGAAGTGTGGCGCGGCGGACCCCGTGGGTCGAGGCTGGACGGATGTGCGGTGCGTCTCAGCCTGGACTGCGAACCGCGACACTGCTGGGCTGCCGCCACGGCGCTCAAAGAGCGATTGACTTCGCCCCCCGCCAGCCCTTACGGTCAATGCCCTGCCGCCACAACATGTTGGGGTCAGGCAGGCGGTTTTGGCCCAGTTCTAGTTGTTTGCGATCAAGGCGATCGCAGGAACCAGGGGATGGTTTGCATGCGCGGACTCGAGACCCGCCAACGAAACAATGACGACGCAGGGCGCGCGGTGCGCGCCTGCGGATTCGCCGTCGGCGCGTCCCGCACACGGGTCCCGCGATCGACGCCATGAACGACGACACCCGGTTCGCGCGCGGCCGGGCAGCATGAGGAGACAGAAACAGCATGAGTACGGTTCGCCTGGAGGCTGTGAGGAACACGATGGCTGGCACCGACCAGGACATCCCGATGCAGCCGGCGTCGGTTGATATCTGGGACAAGAAGTACCGGCTGAAGACCAAGCAGGGCGACCCCCTGGATGCCGACATCGACGGCACCTGCCAGCGCGTCGCCCGCGCCCTGGCCGAGGCCGAGACGACCGCGGAGCAGCGCAAGCACTGGAACGAGCGCTTCCTGTGGGCGCTGCGCCGCGGCGCGATCCCGGCCGGGCGCATCACCTCCAATGCCGGGGCGCTCGAGCACAAGCCGGCCACCAGCACGATCAACTGCACGGTGTCCGGCACCATCGTCGACTCGATGGACGGCATCCTGGAGAAGGTCCACGAGGCCGGGCTGACGCTCAAGGCCGGCTGTGGCATCGGCTACGAGTTCTCGACCCTGCGCCCGCGCGGTGCGTTCGTCGCCGGCGCCGGTGCCTATACGTCGGGCCCGATGTCCTTCATGGATATCTACGACAAGATGTGCTTCACCGTGTCTTCGGCCGGTGGCCGACGCGGCGCGCAGATGGGCACCTTCGACGTGAGCCATCCGGACGTGCGCGACTTCATCCGCGCCAAGCGCGAGGACGGGCGCCTGCGCCAGTTCAACCTGTCGCTGCTGGTCACGGACGATTTCATCGAAGCGGTGAAGTCCGATACCGACTGGCCGCTGGTGTTCCCGATCAACGCCAAGGAGACCGGGGACGTCGACGTCGATGACGCCGGCCAGGTGGTCTGGCGCGACTGGCCGCAGCATGACGGCTACATCACCCGTGACGACGGCCTGGTCGCCTGCAGGATCTACGGCAAGGTGCGTGCCCGCCACCTGTGGGACATGATCATGGTCTCGACGTATGACTACGCCGAGCCGGGATTCATCCTGATCGACCGCGTCAACGAAATGAACAACAACTGGTGGTGCGAGACCATCCGCGCGACCAACCCCTGCGGCGAACAGCCGCTGCCGCCCTATGGCGCCTGCCTGCTGGGCTCGATCAACCTGACCAGGTTCGTGCGCAAGCCCTTCACCGACCAGGCCGAGTTCGACTGGGAGGAGTACAAGGAGGTCGTGCGCGTGTTCACGCGCATGCTCGACAACGTGGTCGAGGTCAACGGCCTGCCGCTGAAGCAGCAGCGCGACGAGATTATGCGCAAGCGCCGCCACGGCATGGGTTTCCTCGGCCTGGGTTCGACCGTGACCATGCTGCAGATGAAGTACGGCTCGAAGGAGAGCTGCGAATTCACCGAGCGCATCGCCCGCGACATGGCGGTTGCCGGCTGGGAAACCGGCCTGGCGCTGGCCCGGGAAAAGGGTCCGGCGCCGATCATGGAGGAGCGCTTCGAGGTCACCGCCGAGATGCTGCGCAAGCGCCCGGAGATGGCCGCCGACGGCTGGAAGCCCGGCCAGCAGGTTCCCGGCAAGGTGCTGCACGCGCGCTACTCGCGCTATATGCAGCGCGTTGCTGAAGTGGCGCCGGAGCTTGTGGAGCAGCTGGCCGAGAGCGGCTCGCGCTTCACCCACCACAGTTCGATCGCGCCCACCGGCACCATCAGCCTGTCGCTGGCCAACAACGCCTCCAACGGCATCGAGCCCTCGTTCGCGCACCACTACAGCCGCAACGTGATCCGCGAAGGCAAGAAGTCGAAAGAGAAGGTGGACGTGTTCTCGTTCGAGCTGCTGGCCTATCGCCACCTGGTCAACGCCGACGCGATGCCCTTCAGCGAGGATCCCGCCACGCAGCTGCCGGAGTACTTCATCTCCGCCGACGACATCAGCCCGAAGGCACACGTCGACGTCCAGGCCGCGGCGCAGAAGTGGGTCGATTCATCGATCTCCAAGACCGCGAACGTCCCGACCGACTTCGCCTACGAGGATTTCAAGGACATCTACCTTTACGCCCACGCGCAGGGCCTGAAGGGCTGCACGACCTTCCGCTTCAACCCGGCCGCCTTCCAGGGCGTGCTGGTCAAGGAGTCCGACCTTGCCGGCACCACCTACCGCTTCGAGCTGGAGGACGGCAGCACGGTGGAGGTGAAGGGCAACGAGGAGATCGAGTACGACGGCGAGACCCACACCGCGGCCAACCTGTTCGACGCCCTGAAGGAAGGCTACTACGGCAAGTTCTGATGAAGGCTCACGGCAGGTTCCGGGCGCGCTACATTCCGTCCTGCGGGCGCCCGCCCGCGACCATGACGACGAGGGAGCAACGATGAGCAACGGCAATGGAGTCGCGACGACGATCGGTACGGCCACCGAGGTCGTCGCCGACAAGGCGAAGACGGTGCGCAGTGCGGTCTCCAAGCGCGCATCGACGGCGGTGACGAAGGCCAAGCAAGCCGCGGGCAAGGCCGAGAAGGCAGTGACAAGGACGGCCGGCAAGGCGAAGACCGCGGTGGCGAAGACGGCGGGCACGGCGAAGAAGGCCGTGGCCAGGCGCGTCGCCGGGGCCAAGCAGTCGCTGGCCGCCACCAGCGCCGGTGCAAAGGCCGAAGCGGCCGCGCTCAAGCGCAAGCGCTCGGTCAAGAAGGCGGCGAAGAAGGCGGTAAAAAAGGCCGCCGCGAAGAAGGCGGTGGCAAAGAAGGCCGGGACCAGGACCTCGGTGGCCAAGAAGACGGTTTCGAAGAAAGCCGTCGTCGGCAAGGCGGCCACGAAGCAGGCCGCGGTGAAGAAGACCACCGTGAAGAAGGCCACCGTGAAGAAGGCAGCTGCCCGCAAGGTGGCGCCGCGGAAGACCACCAGCAAGTAACCCGCCGGCCTCCCCGCAGCACAGCTGGGAGGCGGGCATCAACGAATACCAGGGAACAGCGTCATGGCCGTCAGGATCGAAAAGAAAATCACCGGTTACTCCGTCGCCACCGCCGATGACGGGCGCAAGGCCGCAGCCGCGCTGCCCGCCGCCGCCGGGCCGGAGCCCGCCGCGGCGCGTCCGTCGGCCGAAGTCATCCAGATGCACGAGCGCATCGAGCGTCCGGAAGTGCTGATCGGCAGCACCTACAAGATCAAGTCGCCGCTGGTCGAGCACGCCATGTACGTGACCATCAACGACATCGTGCTCAACGCCGGCAGCGAGCACGAGCAGCGCCGCCCGTTCGAGATATTCGTGAACTCGAAGTCGATGGAGCACTTCCAGTGGATCGTCGCGCTCACGCGCATCATGTCGGCGGTGTTCCGCAAGGGCGGCGACGTGACCTTCCTGGTCGAGGAAATGAAGGCGGTGTTCGATCCGCGCGGCGGCTACTTCAAGGCCGGCGGCGTGTACATGCCGTCGCTGGTGGCCGAGCTCGGCGCGATCGTCGAGGACCACCTGAAGTCGATCGGCATGATCCACGACCCCGACATGAGCCCGGAGCAGCGCGCGCTGATCGAAGACAAGCGCCGCCAGTACGAGGCCCGCTCAAAAAAAAACGCTGACGCCGACGTAGCCGCCGCCGAGGCCGGCCCGATCGGCGAGCTCCTGGCCGAGCAGGGCCGCGACCGCAGCGGCGAAGACGTGGCGGTCACCGGCGACGGCACCAGCTTCCCGCCGTCGGCCACCATGTGCCACAAGTGCAGCACCAAGGCGGTCGTGGTCATGGACGGCTGCGCGACCTGCCTGAACTGCGGCTACTCGAAGTGCGGCTGAGGCCGGCGCCGCGCGGATGAACGCGGTCAAGACGCTTGCCATGGTCGTGGCCGCCGCCGGTGCCTTCGTGCTCTGGGACGCGCTCAAGCCCGAGGGTGGGCTGGGCGCGGTGGTCGACCAGGTGGCGTCGCGAGGTGCGTCCGCCGGGCCTGCCGGCCCGCGGGGCTTCGTCGAGATCCCGATGCCCGACGGACTGCCGTCGCGCGGCGTGGTCGTGTTTGCGCCGGCGAACTGTCCCGAAGATGCCGGCCAGCGTGCGGATGCCATCGTCCGGCACCTCGAGTCGCAGGGCATCCCGCACCGCCGCTCCAGCAGCGCCAACTACAGCAATCTGGCGAGCGCCGAGGACGCGCGCCGGGTGACGGCGGTGATGAACGGCCCGATCCCGGTGGTCTACGTCAACGGCCGCGCGCGCGCGAACCCGTCGCCGCAGGACGTGGTGGCCGAGTATCGCGGCGGCGGCTGAGCCGCGCCGAGCTGCTTTGCCCGGGCGCGCAATCGGGGCGCCTCAGGCGCACTCCGCGCGCGTGGCAGGCGCCAGCACCGCGGACACCAGCCGCTCGAGATAGTCGAAATAGCCGCGGATGTAGCCGCCGCCGGCGGCGCCGGCATCGAGCAGGAACGGGTTCATCAGCGTGTGCCGCAGCACGACGATGCGGTCGTCGTCGCCGCCGTCGACCAGGGCGCCGGGTGCGAGTCCCAGCGCCTGCAGCACGCGCGCGGTGTCGGCCACGCCCATGGCCTCGGGCCGCAGCGTGGTCATCGAGCCGAAGTACTCGCCGCGCTGGAGCGGCTGCCCCGGGTCGGCGCGCAGGGTGTCGTGCAGGCCCCGCATGAAGCGGTTCATACGCGCGACGTCGTGGTTGCCGCGCGGGTTCATCGCCAGGCACACCAGGTTGCAGTCGGGCGCGAACGGCACCATGGCGGTGGCCAGCGGCGCAATGCGCGCGATGAAGCCGCGGGCCTCGTCCATGAACGCTTCGGTCGCGTGCAGGCCCTGCGCCGGCAGCCGGCCGAAGTTTTCATGGTCCAGCGGCAGCACGCGATGGGTGACATAGACCGCCGCGGCGTTGGCGCCGGGCTTGGAGCCTTCGGGGATGTAGCGGCCGAGCTGGCGGTGGCGCTGGAAGAAGTCGGTGGCCGCTGCGCCGTCGAAGACGTAGTCGGCGTCCTCCGCCAGCAGCCCGATCGCGCGCTGGTCGCGGCAGAGGAAGGCGCCTGAGCCGTAGGGCAGGTAGCCGAGTTTGTGCGGGTCGATGGTGACCGAGTCCATGCGCGGGATCGCGGCGAAGGCGGCGTGCACTTCCGGCCGCGGGAAGGTGCTGAACCCGGCACCCACTTCGGCCAGCGAGCGAAATCCGCCCTCCGCGCTGCGGAACAGCGAGGCCAGGTAGCCACCCCAGGCGGCGTCCAGGTGCAGTGACAGGCCAAGTCCGCGCGCCTGCATGCGCTCGCGTGCGCTGGCCAGGCGGTCAAGCGGGTCGATGGTGCCGAACTCGGTGCTGCCGAGCACGCCCACCGCCATCAGCACCGGCTGTCGCCGTCGCAGGCAATCGTCAAGCGCCTCTTCCAGCACGTCGACGTCCAGGCGCATCGCCCGGCCGGGGATCAGCTCCAGCTGCGCGCGCCCGAGCCCGAGCATCTTCATGCCCTTGCTCCAGGAGTAATGCGCGGTGGCCGGAGCGAACACCCGCGGCGTCGACAGCTGCGGATGCTGCTCGAGGAAGCCGGGCAGGCCCATGGTCTCGATGCGCCGGGCGTCGACCCGTCGCTGCCACGCGGCGCGTTCGCGCGGCGGCAGGGCGTCACGCCAGGCACACCACTGCGCGAACAGCGACGTGGCCACCGCGGGGCCGGTGTTGAACGCGTCCCAGTCGTCGTCCGGCAGGCCGGGCAGTGGCACCGATGCCGCGCGCAGCGCCACCGGGAAGGCCTTCAGCGCCAGCGCCAGGCGCAGGCCCTGCACGTTGGCCAGAGTGCCGCCGGATGTCAGGTGGCCGAAGGCGCAATCGTCGTTCCCGGGGTCGGCCGGCCAGCCGATCATCGCCGCCAGCTGCAGGCCGGCCTTGAGTTCCAGGTCGATGGTGATCGGCGCGGCGTCGGCGCTGACGTTGTTGGGGTTGTAGGGCAGTGCCAGTACCTGCGCGGCCAGGCCCGGGATCAGCAGGTCGCTGACCATGTGGCCGAGGTAGCGCGGGCTGTGGAAGGGCACGCTGCGCTTGAGCGCCGCCGACAGCAGGTGCAGTTCGCGGCGCAGGCGCGACTCGAAGGCGACGTAGTCGGGAAGGCGGTTGGCGCCTGTCGGGATCGCCGGCAGGTCCTCGGGATGCAGGTTGCGCCGCCAGTAGACGTGGTCGCGCAGGAACTCGACCAGCAGCGACTCGAGCAGCTGGTCGTTCTCGCCGTAGGGGCCGAGGAAGCAGGCATGGTGCCCGGCCTGGTTCGTGGCGGCGACTTCATGGCGCTGGCTCATGGGCGTTGCTCCGCGACGCTGGCAGGGGACCCAGCTTGGCGGCGCGGCGGCGGCGGCGCCTTGAGCCGGGTCAAGCCGGACGCGAGTGCACGCGCGCTGCCCGCGGCGACAGGGTCCGTGCCGCAGGGACCACGCCGCCTGCGCTAACGTGCGCCGATGACCACGCCGTTGCCGACCCCAGCCCTGTCGCCCGCCGCACCCGCCGCACCCGCCGCGCTCGATGCCGCAGCGCTGTCGGAACTGCGGCAGGCCAGGGCGCTGCTTGAGAACCCGGGGCTGGCGGCACAGCTTGCCAACCTGGTGGGCGCACCGCTCGAGTACGTGATGGAAAAGCGCCTGCCGGCGTCGATGACGCGGCTGGTGAACGCGCTGGTGCGCACGGCGTTGCGGCAGTCCCTGCGCATGGCGGTGGCGACGCTGGGCAAGGACGCGGCCTCGTCTGCGCCGCGCAATCGCGGTCACACCATCGCGGCGGCGACCAGCGGCGCCGTGGGCGGTGCGTTCGGCTTCGCCGGGCTCGCGGTCGAGCTGCCATTGACCACCACCCTGATCCTGCGTTCCATCGCCGGGATCGCGCGCGCCGAAGGCGAGCCGCTGGATGATCCGGCGACCATGCTCGCCTGTTTCGAAGTGCTGACCATGGGTGGCCGCGCCAGCGCCGACGATGGCGCCGAGTCGGGCTACTTCGCCGCGCGCGCAGTGCTGGCGCAGCAGGTGGCGGCGGCGGCCGAATACGTGGCGGTGCACGGCCTGGTCGGCAAGGGCGGGCCGCTGATCGTGCAGCTGCTGTCGGCCATCGCTTCGCGGTTCTCGGTCAACCTCGGCCACAAGGTCGCGCTGCAGGCGGTGCCCGTGGTCGGCGCGGCGGGCGGTGCCGCGCTCAATACGCTTTTCATGCGCCACTTCCAGGCCATGGCACGCGGCCACTTCACCATCCGCCGCCTGGAGCGGCTGCACGGCGTGGACGCGGTGCGCCGCGCTTATGACACCGTTGGCGCCCCCGATGGCCCCGGGCACGCGCGCGTCGAGCCCCGTTCAGGCTAGGATTCAGCACCATCCGAGGGGGGACCACCATGAAGGAACTATTGCGAGCAGGCCTGCTGGCACCGCTGCTGGCACTGGCCGCCGCGCCGGCGCTGGCCGATGCCGGTCGCGGCGTCACCGGCGAAGAAGCCATGGCGACGCTGCAGGGCATGGAGCTGGAGCCTGAGCTGCTGGCCGACGAACACGGCGATCCGATGATCAGGTTCCAGATCAACGATCTCACCGCCTATCTCAATTTCTATGACTGCGACGACGGGCGTTGCGGTTCGCTGCAGCTCCAGGTCGGCCTTGATCTTGAACATGGCACCACGCTGCAGGTCGCCAACGTCTACAACACCCGCTACCGCTATGGGCGGATGTCGCTGGACGACGAGATGGATCCGTTCCTGCGCTACGACTTCGAGGTGCTGCACGGCAAGCACACCGCGCAGATCCAGAGCCAGGTCGAGATCTTCGGCCAGCTGCTGGTCGACTTCGTGCAGGCAGTCGATTTCTGAGCGCTGAGCGCTGAGCGCTGAGCGACGAGCCCCGGCGCCGGCCGGGTCGTCCCGATCACGCCTTGCGCAGTGCCGGGAACTGTGCGGTCATGCGCACGCCATCGGCCAGTCCCCAGCGGATGGCGATGCGACGCAGGCGCGCACTGGTCTGGTCATGCAGGTGCGGCGGTGCCAGCTGCATGACCGCATCGTGGCGCTCCGCCCAGGCGTTGGCGTAGGCGAACAGATCGCGATGGCGGAGCTGGAGGTCGGCCATTTCGTCCTCGAGCCCGACGATCGCCTGTTCGAGGTCGGTATCGGTATCGGTACGGTCGGCGGACGGAGTGGCAGTCATCGGGTATCGGATCAAACAGGGGCGCCGTACTATGGCAGCTATGCGTGCAGGTGCAATGAACATGGCGGCGGGCTGCGGGACTGTCGCTTCGGCAGGGCCGGGGGCGTTCACGCGTCTTGTTGCGATGCTGCTGTTGCCTCTTGCCCTCGCCGCCTGCGGTGACGCGACGCAGGTGCCTGCCGTCGCGACGCCGGCTCCACCGCTCCTCGACTACCAGGCCAAGCGCTCGATCCCGGTCCGGCTCGACATGCTGGCCACCGCCGACGGCGGCCGTGCCGTGGCGATCCCGGGAGGGTGGCGCGGCGAAGTGGACTTCGATGGCGACGAGCCGATCACGCAGTGCGGTATCAAACGCGGCGGCATCGCCGCCATCGAGCCGGGCAGCAGCAACGAAGTGCACATGGTCTGTTCACAGACCGTGCGGCTGCCGGACGATGGCAGCCGCGGTTTCCGCGTGCTGGAGGACGGCCGCGAGATCGCCTCCGGCGTCGTTCTTCCCTGATCAGCTGCCGGCGGCGGGGAGCAGCTTCAGCAGGCGACCCTGTGCGCCGTCCTCAAGCAGCCAGAGGCCGCCTTCCGGACCCTGTTCAACCTCGCGGATGCGCTGCCCCATGTCGAAGCGCTCGGCCTCGCGCGCCCGGGTGCCTTCGACCTCGACCCGCACCAGCGACTGCGACGACAGGCCGCCGATGAAGGCGCTGCCCTGCCACTCGGGGAAGACGCCTCCGCTGTAGAACACCAGGCTCGAGGGCGAGATCACCGGCGTCCAGCTCACCGCCGGCGCATTGAAGTCGGGCCGGGTGGCGTGGTCGGGAATCGGCCGGCCGTCGTAGTGGTCGCCGTCGGAGACCGTCGGGTAACCATAGTTGCCGCCGCGTTCGACGAGATTGAGCTCATCGCCGCCGGCAGGGCCCATCTCCACGTCCCACAGCTGGCCGGCGCCATCGAAGGCGAGGCCGAGCACGTTGCGGTGGCCCAGCGACCACACCTCCGCGGCGACGCCGCCGGCATCGGCGAATGGATTGCCGGCGGCCGGCGTGCCGTCTTCCGCGAGGCGCAGGATCTTGCCCATGTTGGACGCCATGTCCTGGGCGGGATCGAACTTCTGCCGCTCGCTCGAACTCAGCCACAGCGTGCCTTCGCCGTCGATGGCGATGCGATGGCCGTAGTGGCCCTCGCCGGACACCTTCGGCACCTGGCGCCAGATCACCTCGAGGCCTTCAAGCCGCCCGCCGCCGGCGTCATCGAGGATGAGCTTCGCCCGCGCCAGCGCCGCGCCGCGCGTATCGCCGCGGCCGGCCTCGGCATAGCTGAGATAGACGATGCCGTTCGCGGCGAAGTCGGGATGCGGCAGCACGTCGCCGAAGCCGCCCTGGCCGCCATAGGCGACCTCGGGAGCGCCCGTGACCTCGTGCGTGGCACCGCTCTCGACATCGACCAGCTGCAGGTGCCCCCGCTTCTCGGTGACCAGCAGGCGCCCGTCGGGCAGGAAGGACATGGCCCATGGTTCGTCGAACACGGCGATGACGTCGACTTCGAAAGGGTGCTCCGCGGTGGCGGCAACGGAGTCCGCGGCGCGTGCATCCAGGTCCGCGGGCGCGGTGGCCTGCCGCGCCTCGCCGTTGCAGGCGGTGATGGCCAGGGCAAGCACGGCGGCGCCGGCAAGGGGGTACAGTTTCATCGCGTTGGTCTCCGGACTGGGCGGATCGCCAGTATCGGACAGGCGATGTCCGCGTGCACGCCGCCAATAGTCGCTGCCGCGGCCGAAGTGGTTAAGACCGTGTCCATGCCGGAATCGCGGGGGGCATGGGGTTAATGGTTGCCGCGGCAGGGTGTCGCCGTGGCCCCGGGCCCTCCGGGCGCCACCGACCCGACAGACATACGGATGCCCCCGCATCCGCAAGGAGATTCCCCCTGATGAACAATGCACGCACGCAGCTCACCGCCATCCTCGCCCTCGGCGCCGCGCTGGCCATGCCGATGGCCCTTGCCCAGAGCGCAGTGACCCCCGAGATCCGCGATGCGCAGAAGGCTGCCACCGAGGCGGCGGATGCCGACCCGACGGCCGTTGCCGGCGATGCCCAGGCCACCGCTGCGCAGGACGCGCAGGCCGTGGACGCACAGCCGGCGGCACGCCAGCTCGGCTGGGCCGACGTCGATGCGGATGGCAACGGCACCATCTCGCGCGATGAGTCGGCTGCGTTGCCGGCACTGGCCGCGGTGTTTGCCGAAGCCGATGCCGACGCCGACGGTGAGCTGACCGCCGACGAATACCGCGAGCACGCCGCCACGGCCGGCGGCAAATAAGCGGCCGCGGCGCGGCGCGCGCCTCCGGGGCGCGCCGTTGCCGGTGCGTGGCGGCGGCGACGCCCCGCCGCCACGCCTTTCCCGGATAATCGGCCCATGGCCAACATCAAGATGGTCGGCTTCGACGCCGACGACACCCTCTGGCGCAGCCAGGACTATTTCGACCGCGCGCAGCTTGACTTCGAAGCCATCATCGCCGGCTACGTCAACGGCGAAGCCCGCAGCAGCGCGCGCCTGTACGCGGTGGAGAAGGCCAATCTCGCGGTGTTCGGCTACGGCGTGAAGGGCATGGCCCTGTCGATGATCGAGGCCGCGATCGAGATCACCGGAGGCCGCATCACCGCCACCGACCTGCACCGCATCGTCGCGCTGGCCAAGGACCTGCTGCGCCACCCGGTGGAGCTGCTGCCCGGCGTGCGCGAAGCCGTCGAAGCGGTGGCCTCCGGGCTCCCGGTCGTGCTGATCACCAAGGGCGACCTGTTCCATCAAGAGGCCAAGGTGCGCGATTCGGGGATGTCGAGCCTGTTCCGGCGCATCGAGATCGTCAGCGAGAAAGACGTGCCGACCTATCGCCGGCTGCTTGAGGAGTTCGCGATTGCGCCGGAGGAGTTCGTGATGGTGGGCAATTCGCTGCGGTCCGACATCGCACCGGTGCTTGAGCTCGGCGGCTGGGGCGTGCACGTGCCCTACCACCTGACCTGGGTCCACGAGCGCGAGGCCGACGTGTCGACCGCCCACGCGCTGCGCCTGCGAACGCTCGCCTCCGCCGGCGAGCTGCCGGCCGCGCTGCGCCTGATCGTGGCCGCCTGACCCTGCCGCCCGGGCCGCGCGCAGCGAGCGCGGCCGTGCTGCTGCACAATCAGCGCATGCCACGCGCCCACGCTTCCGCTTTCGCGCTACTGCTCGCCGGCCTGCTGTCCGCCTGCGTACGCGAGGATGCCGCCACCGGCCACGACAGCCTGCCCGGGCTGGCCCCGGGACAGGACGCGGTGGAGTGGCGGGGCAGCCTGCCCTGCGCCGACTGCGAAGCCATCGATACCCGACTGGTGCTGGAGCGCCGCGGTGGCGAGCAGCGTTACGAACTGGTCGAGGTGTACGTGGCCCTGGATGGCAGCGTCAGCTTCGAGGAAACCGGCGAATGGCAGCTCGAGCGGTCGATGCTCAGCCTCGAGCCGGGCACGGGCGGCCTGCGTCGCTATGCGCTGGTGCACGGCGGCGTCCTGCAGGTGCGCGACCTCCGCGGCCGCGTCTTCCCGGGGCGCGAACACGATCTCCTGCTGCCCGCCGCCCGCCAGCCCTGACCGAGGATTCCAGCGTGAACCATCGACTGCCAGTATCGTTGTCTTCCTTCCTGCCGGCCCTGCTGATGGCGGGCAGCATGGCGGCCCACGGCGCCGTCCAGGCGCAAGCTGCCGCCGCGGTGCGCGAGGCCACGGTGCGCGAAGCCACGGTGGCGCAGGACGCCGCCCCGGCCGAGGCCACCCCGGCCCCGGAAGCCGCCCCCGCCTGGGCGCCGCGCACCGGCGACGCGGTGGTCGACGCGCGGCTTGCGGACATCAACGTCTATGCGGCGCGCTACCCGGAGGCCTTCATCGATGAGCTGGAGCGCTATTTCGACGCGCCGCGGCCGCTGCTTGAAACGCTGCTCGGCGAGGGGCGCACGCCCGGCGACCTCTATTACGCCTGCGCCCTGGCCCGCGTGTCGGGGCGTCCGTGCCGCGGCGTGATCGAAGCCTGGCAGGTCCGTGGCGATGGCGGCTGGGAGGCGATCGCGCGCGGGTTCGGGGTCGAACCCGGCGACGAGCGTGCCAAGCGCCTGCGCCAGGGCATCCAGCAGAGCTACGCACACTGGGACCGGCCGCTGCCTGGCGCCGAGTGATGTCGCCGCCGCGCGGACCTACATGAAATTCCGCGTGTGCAGGCTGGACAGGTACTCCGCGCGCGCCGGCTCGAAGCCCAGCCGCACCAGTTTGGCGTAGCGGCTGTCGGCCATGTCCTTCATCAGCGCCTGCACGCGCCGTGCGCCGAGCGCGATCGCGTCCGGCGTCAGTTCGCCCGCCGCCATCAACACCAGCGCGTCGAACACTTCCTCGTTCAGGCCGCCGGTGTCCTGCAGCGCGTCATGCCGCGCCTCCACCGCCTGCGCGAGGCGGTGGATGAAGTCGGGTTCGCGCTGCAGGCGGTACAGCAGGTGCGACATGCCGAGCGCGACGTGCCGGGCTTCGTCGATCGCCGCGTAGCGCGCGACCTGCCGCGTCAGCGGATCGGGCGCCACGGCCTGGATGAACTTCAGCAGCGAAACGAACGTGCCTTCGCCCAGCACCGACAGCAGGAAGCTTGCGACCGAATAGTCCTTCTCGTCGAGCAGGCTCTTGAGCGAGGCCTGGCCGCCGGCGGTGGACAGCGCCGGCTCGCGGCCGTGGCGCCGGATGCGGCGCGTGAACACGTCGATGTGCCGGGCTTCGTCCGCGATCTGGATCGCGAGCGCGGCCTGCAGCTCGCGGTAGTGCGGATGCAGCTGCCCCAGAAAGCGCGCCGGGATCACCAGCGCGGCGTTCTCGTTTTCGACCAGGAATGTCATCACCTGGACGATCGCGTCCTCGATCTCGGCGGGTGGCTCGGGGGCGTTGTCCCAGTCGATGTCGTCGGCCTGCCACTGCGCGGCCACCGCCTGCCGGTACAGATTCGCAGCCGACTCGTTCCACAGCTGGTCGCGTTCGGAGAGGCGGAAGTCGAAGGCGGGTGCGTTTGCTTCCACCGATGCGCCCCGCGCGGCAAATCCCCAGCGCGCGTGCGCATGCGGGGCGATCGCGCCGGCCTCGTCGAGGCTGCTGTGGCCGGTGGCCATGGCGTCGCGCCAGCGTCCGGTCTGCGCCGAGCCGCGGGTCACGCGCATCAGCGCCGGCTCGCGCTCGATCACCGCGGCCGCGTGCCCCTGGCTGCGGCACCATGCCGCCAGCTGCGCCTGCCAGCCGGGCGCGCTGCCGCGAACGGTGACATTGCCGCCCACGGCCACTGACTGCAGCGCGTGCTTGACCAGCAGGTGCGCGCCGCTGTCGAAGCCGAGCGCGGCCAGGTCGACCGGCGGCTCTTCAACCGCCGGCTGTCCGTTGACACGCCGTCCATCGAGCTGCGGCCTGGCGTCACTGTCTTCGTTCATTGCCTGCGCTCTGTCCGTGGCCGGTCATTCCATCAGCGGCATGCCGCACATCAGGCGACCGGTGAGATCGAACAGTACGTCCGAGGTCGGCGCCATGATCGCCGCTGCGCGCGAGTCGCGGAACAGGCGCTCGATGCCGACGTCCTTGCGGAACGCGGCGCCGCCGCAGACGCGCATCGCGGTGTCGGTGACCGACAGCGCGGCCTCGGCGGCGCAGGCCTTGACCTGCAGCACGCGCAGGAAGGCGTCCTCGGCGCCGCCGTCGATACTGGCCAGCGCCATCGCGCGGATGCCCCTGGCCTGGTCGACGGCGTTGCGCGCCTGTGCCAGCTGCGCGCGCAGCGTCGGCAGGTCTGCGAGCGTGCCGCCGGCGGCGAAGCCGGTGGCGGTGACGTGTTTCACCGCGCGCTGGAATGCGCCCTCCATCAGCCCGATGGACACCGAGGCGATCAGGTTGACGAAGGTCGGAAGTTCGTCGCCGAACATGATCGCCTGGCCCTGGCCGTCCTCGCCCATGCGACGTGCGAGCGGCAGGCGCACGCCCTTCGCCGTCACCGGCGCCGAGGCGTTGGCGCGCAGGCCGAGGCCGTCGAAAGGCCTGGGTGAGCCGAGGCCGTCAAGGCGGCGGTCCACCAGCCAGATCGTGCTCGCGCCCTCGGCTGCCACCGGCGTCGACGACCAGACGTAGGAGTCGGCTTCGCCGGCGGCGGTGACCATGCTCTTGCCGGCGTTGAGCAGCACATGATCGCCGTCGGCGGTGGCGGTGCCGACCGGCGCCCAGAAGTGGCTGCGCGAGCCGCTCTCCGACCAGGCCAGCGTGGTCAGGTGGCGGCCGGCGGCGATGTCGCGGCGGACATCTTCAGGCCCGTACTTTTCCACCAGCGTGGTACCGGCGTAATGCATGGTCACCACCATGGCGGTGGCCGGGCAGTCGCGGGCGATGCGCTCCACCACTTGGGTGGCTTCGGCCAGACCCAGGCCCATGCCGCCGACGTCGGTGGCGCTGATGAGGCCGAGCAGGCCGGCCTGGCCCAGGGCATCGATGGCCTCGCGCGGGAAGCTCGCCGTGCGGTCCAGCTCGGCGGCGCGCGGCGCGATGACGGTGTCAACGATGGATTCAAGCGGGTCGAGATGGCTCATGGCGGTCCCCGGTCAGTAGTCGTAGCCCTGCGCGGTGATCGCGCCGGCATTGTCGTAGAAGCCTTCGTCGGTCACCGCGCGCTCGAGGATCGCGTAGCCGCTGGTGCGGCCGGGCTGCCAGACCTTGAGCCCTTCGAGTTCCAGCAGCGGGCGGACCTCGGGGTCGTCCCAGGACATGCCCAGCAGCAGCTCGCGGAAACGGCCCACCAGCGATGGATCCAGGCCGGGGGCCGTGGTCATGTTGCAGTGGTCGAAGGGGGCGGTGGTGGCGATGATCCGCGTCGCGCCGGCGGGCAGCGTGCCCTCCTGGGCGAAGGCCTGGTAGTTCTGGCCGATCATCCACGCGGCGTCGATTTCACCTGACACCATTGCCTGCGCCGCGTCGCGCTCGCCGCCGATGTGGTCGCCGTGCTTGCCGCCGAGCACGTCGAACAGGCGCGCGGTGTAGTCGCGCTCCTTCACCAGTCCCCGCTGCCGCATGTGGTCCAGCGGGATCAGCGTGGCCTGCGGCGAGTCGACCGCGCCGAAGCCGACGGTCCTGCCCTTGAGCTGCGGGACATCGGTGATGTCGCTGCCGGCCGCCACCACCAGCACCGACTGCAGGTCCATGTCGGTGTCGCGCATGACGATGGCTTCCACGTCCTGGCCGCGGGCGCGGGCCATGCGCTGCGCGCGCACGAAGGCCAGCGGCGAGTTCCAGGCGCAGTCCAGCTCGCCGCGCATCAATGCCTCGACCAGGGCCTCGTAGTTCGAATACAGCACGTAGTCGAAGGCGAGGTCGTTTTCCCCGAACCAGGCCTTGAAGCCTTCCCAGATGGTGACGACTTTCGGTGCGTAGGCGACGGCGCCCATGCGCAGGACGGAATTGTTCATATGCCTCGTTCGGCTGTTGCCCGGCTGGAATGCACGCGCGGTCGGGAACGCCCCGCGGCCATGCCTGGCCAGGTGGTGTGGAAGGGTTGGGTTGGCACCGCGCGGAGAGTGCGTGCGGCAGCCGTGGTTTCCCGGATCGCGAGCGGGCACATCGCGTAGCGAAGCCACGATGGCGTGCATCGCTGGAATCCGGGAAACGGACAGGACCTGTCACGTCGGCTGTCCCGAGTCTATCCGAGAACCGTTGCAGCGGACCTGCAGGCTATCGCCATTGAACGGTTCGTCGGTACCCTGTTGCGGTCCAGCTCAGGCGCCGGTGCCTGGGGTGGCAGCAGGGTCGAATGATGAAAGCAGCAGGGCAGTACCAGGAATCAGGCAAGTCGCCGGAATTGCGCGATAAATCGCGCTACGCGGCCTCCATCCGCCTCTCCGTCGCGCCGATGATGGACTGGACGGATATTGCAGAGAATCTCTTCTCTATCAATAAGTTAGATCCTTTGTTGAGGGTTGCGTTGCACCTGCGCTGCCCTGAGGTGACCTATGGTCTCTCGTAACTTGGCCCTGGCCCACTCGAAGAAGTGCCAAGTCGCGGCCTGCGCGAGGCAGTGCCGCTGCCGCGTTTAGCTCCCACCATTGATTTGCGGTCGAGGATCGACGCTGACCGTCGCGCTTCGATGGCCTTCCTGCATCCGCCGACTGCAGACACCACAACAAACCCCACTCTGCCATGCTGCACGCTCTCCCTCCGGCGTCCCCTGACATGCCTGACGTGAACGAATTCGGCCCCCAACACTACCCAAGCCGCAGGCAGCCTTCGACCTTGCCGTTTTTTGCGTGCGCAATCCCGCTGATCCTGTTTGCCATGCTGGCCGCTACCTCATGCGCCCGCATTTCAGACCGAGAGGGAGAGCGGTGGCCTGTCCGGCCCACGATCGAGGCCTCTGGCTTCGCCACCGTTCTGAAGGCGCCGCCGGTGCCGTATGCGGATGCGCCGCCGCCATCGGACCGGGAGCGAATGAACACCGCCACGGCAATGGCAATGGAACTGCACGCCAATCCTCCCGAGGACGCACGCCAGGCCGCCATGGCGCTGGCGCGAGAACTGCAGGCACAGGAAGGGCGGAACTACATCGGGGTTCGCGTCATCCGCGATCCGGCGCCGCGCTTCGCGTTCCAGTTCCAGACCGATGCGGTCGCCACGCTGGCCCGTTACACGGACGATCCGCGCTTCGCCGCGATCGACGGCGGTCACCCCGCCGCGGAGCTGCAGCCGTTGGCCGATGAATGGAACGCACGCTTTGCTCCGCACCGGCTGGGCGTCGGGAACGTGTACGAGTTCGACGGCGTGGTGCGGTTCGACCTGCAGGTCGACGAGGCGGCATTCCGGTCGATCGCCCGTGCCGAGGGCTGGCGGTTGCCTGCGCAGGTCGAGCTGGTCTTCACTCCGCCGCCGAACGCGGATGCGCTCGATCCCGCGCTTGCAGCGCTGGTGCACCTCGTGCCCAGGCACGACCGGGTGCCTGCGGTGACCACGCTTGCGCTGCACTCCGGACGTGTCATTTTGCGCGACGGCTGCTTTCGCCTCGCCGCGCAGGAGGGGGGCGGGGAGGAAGCGCTGGTGATCTTCGACCGCGACATCGCGCTGGTGCGCGACGACGTGGGCTACCTGGCCCTGCAGGCGCCGGACACCGACCAGCCGCTTCCGCGTATCGGGGAACGTATGACCTGGGCTGGGCCGCGCGGCGTCGATGAGCGAGACGCCGGGGTGCAGGCGCTTCGCTCCGCATGCGGCGAAGGGACGATCGTGAGCGTCGGGACGCCATCGAGCGCGCATCATTCCCGCGTGCGGCCCTGGGTGATCGACAACCTCGCGCACGATCGCGGAATGACGCGGAAGCAGGCCTGGGATGCGCTCAAACGGTGCTGGGCGCTTATTGATGATGCCGGCTCGGACGCGCGCTTCTCCCGGTCAGAGAGCGAACACTGCGGCGTCCCGCCAGACTATCTGTGAGATCGGGGCACCGTCCGGGGACAGGAGGCAACCCGGCTCATCTTCCCCTGGAAAACAGCTAGCCAAGGACTCTTCTTGGCCGGTGAAGATCATCGTCGCTGGCGGAGGGCCTTGCATCATTCTCCTGTTAGCAGGCTCCTGACTTCCTCATAGCGTGCATCGATCAATCTGTGTTTGTCGTTGTGATAAAGCGCGCCTTGGCTAATGAGGTAGTAACCGCGGTTGAGGCTGAGATAGCCCTCTTGTGGAGTTCCTTGCCTCGCTGCCACCTGATGCAAATACGGTGCGCGCGTCAAGGTGACCAAGAAGATTTCACCCCGGTAGCTCTCCAGCGACTTGCGCTTCAGACATCCGTTTCGCAAATCGCAGAACTCTCCGCTCGTGGAGAACGGACCGCTAAAACGGGTCTTCAGCTGCTCTCCCGCAACACAAGTCCCCGCATGGCAACGTGTGACTCTCCACACCATGGTCCCATCCATCGTGTCTGGATAATTCTCGTAACGAACGTCTTCCAGAATCGCGTTTGCGACAATGTCCGCGGTTTGGGCGCTGGACGCCACTTCCTCTGCGGAAATGCCGGTATCGGTAAGACGATCCGACCGCGCGCTACAAGCCGCGCTTCCCAGCGCTACAAGTACGAGAAAAACTTGACTGCAAATGCGGCGTGCCGGCGTGTGCGATTTCATCCTGCATCCTCCGTTGGCTTCCGGGCAAAGAGCTATGCCGCTTCCAGTTCCACATGGACCCGCTGGCCCAGGATTGCCGCGATGCTCGCCAGTGTGTCGAGCGAGAAGCGGCCAATGCGCCCCCGCAACAGGTCATTGAGGCGCGGCTGACTGATGCCGCACTGTTCGGCAGCCACTGCCTGCGTCCAGCTCTTGTCATGGATGAGCGCGGCGATTTTCCGCATGAGGTCGGCGCGCATCTTCAGATTGGCCGCGTCCTCAGTGGAGTCTGCAAGCGCATCCCAGGCGCTGTCGAATCGGTCGGTCCTGGCCGTGGTCTTGCTCATGGTCACCTTGCTCGAGGGTAAAGCACTGCTTTTTCCGACTTGATGTCCCGTTTTCAACGTGGCCTGTACCTTCTTCTGGAGCGCGTGGAGAACATGGACCGCATCGGCCAATCGGGGCATGTAGACGAGGCGGTAGGCGTCGCTGTCGTCCCTTTGCCGAGCGGTGGTCCGCACGCATGCTGCTGGTCGGAGTCTGCTTCCCGGCGACGCATCCATTCGGTTGTCAACTGCTGCGGTCGAACGTCGCTGATTCGGAGTGCATCCACCTGCTTTACCGGTGGATGCGGATTTGGGCCGTGTAACCTAACGATCCATCTTCGCGGCGCGCACTGACGATGCTTCCGTGCGGGCCGACGCTACATGGCCGTTTTCTCAGCATCCGGCCTAGCAACGACAACCCGAAAACTGCCGAAATCGACCGATCATGAGCGCTACTGAGGAACGCGAAATCGCTGGCAAGTCATTGGATTTGCGCGAGAAGTCGCGGTATGACGCATCCGTGCGTCTTTCGGTTGCGCCGATGATGGACTGGACCGACAGCCATTGCCGCGTCTTCCACCGCCTGCTGGCGCCGCATGCGCGACTGTACTCGGAGATGGTGCACGCCAACGCCGTGATCCACGGCGACCGGGCGAAGCTCCTGGCAATGGACCCGGTCGAACATCCCGTCGCGCTGCAGCTCGGCGGCAGCGAGCCGGCGCTGCTGGCGCAGGCCGCGCGCATCGCTGCCGAACACGGCTTCGACGAGGTCAATCTCAACTGCGGCTGCCCGTCCGACCGGGTCCAGGCCGGGCGCTTCGGCGCCTGCCTGATGCGCGAGCCGGCGCTGGTCGCCGACGGCGTGGCCGCGATGATCGCCGCCTGCGACGTGCCGGTGACCGTGAAGTGCCGGCTGGGCGTGGATGACGACCACGACTACGCGCGCTTTCTCGCCTTCATCGACACCGTGGCCGGCGCCGGCTGCCGCAGCTTCGTGGTCCATGCCCGCAATGCCTGGCTGAAGGGCCTGTCGCCGAAAGAGAACCGCGAGGTGCCGCCGCTGCGCTACGACTGGGCCTACGCGCTCAAGCGCGAGCGGCCGGAGCTGACCATCATCGTCAACGGCGGCATTGCCGACGAAGGCGAAGCGACCTCCCATCTCGAGCACGTGGACGGCGCCATGCTCGGCCGCGCCGCGTATCACGATCCGTGGCTGCTGCACCGGCTGGACGTCGCCTGGTATGGCGGCGCGCTTTCAACGCGGGCCGATGTGCTGCGTTCGATGCGGCCCTACGTCGAGGCGCAGCTTGTACGTGGGGCGCAGCTCAAGCACATCACCCGCCACCTGCTCGGCCTGTTCCACGGCCAGCGCGGCGGCCGCGCCTTCCGCCAGGTGCTGAGCGAGGGTGCGCACCGACCCGGCGCCGACTGGTCGCTGGTGGAGGAGGCGATCGCGGTCACTGCCGACGATGGCCGGCCCGGGGCCTGAAACCCCGCTGCGCGCCCCGCCCCGACTCCCGAGAGCACGTCCATGCTGACCCGCGACACCGCCCGCTTCCTCGCCTTCGCCCGCGACTGCGCCCCGGACTTCGGTCCGGCCACCGCGCGCGCCGCCTTCCTGGTCGCGCCCGACGGCTTCGGCCATGCCGCCGAGTCCGCCACCGACAATCGCTACATGGCCGCCGCCGATGGCTTCGACGCGGCGCGCGCCTCGGCGCAGCACCGCGAGCTGCAGCGCGCGCTGTCGTCCACGCTGCCAACGCTGTGCTTCCCGGGCGACCCCGAAACCCCGGATGCGCTGTTCCCCAACAATGTCTTCGCCACCGTGCCCGGTGCGCTGGTGGTGGGCCGCATGCGCCACGCGGTGCGACGGCGCGAGGCGGGCCGTGCCGACATCCGCGGATTTTTTCGCGATGTCCTCGGCTACGCGGTGCGCGACCTGTCCACGCAGCCGCATCCCGGCGAACTGACCGGCGCGATGGTCATCGACCGCGCCCGCGGACTCGGGCTGTGCGGGTTGTCCGAGCGCTGCGACGAAGAGGGCGCGCGCCTGGTGCACGAGGCCCTGGGCCTGCGCGCCACGCTGCTGTTCGAGCTCGCGCCCGGCGAATACCACACCAACGTCGTGCTCGCGGTGCTGGCCGGGCGCGCGGCAATGATCTGCCCTGCGGGATTCGCCGATCGCGCCGTGGTGGACGCCATCGCCACGCTGTATGCGCCGCACGCCATCCTGCTTCCCCCGGCCGGGCAGGCGGCTTTCGCGGGCAATGCCATCAGCCTGTCGGATGACGTGGTGTGGATGAGCCGGCGGGCCTGCGATGCGCTGGACCCGGCCAGCCGCGGCGCGCTGGCGGACGCGGGCTTCGAGGTTCGCGCGGTTCCACTGGATGCGATCGAGGTCGCCGGGGGCTCGCTGCGCTGCTGCGTGGCGGAGATCTACTGAGTCGCGGGCGGATTGCAAAAGGCCCGATATGAACGGGGCCCGCCGCCCGCCGGAAAAGTTAAGTGGCAATTCACCGCCCGGCTCCGAGAATCACCTGAACGCTCCCGCCGCCGCGCGCTGTGGGCGTGCATAACTTTCTGTATTCTCTGGGAAATGGTTTCCATGACCGCTCGTTACCTGTCGCCGACGCTGTGCCTGGCTGCCGCATTCATGCTGGCTGGCGCGGCGCATGCCGATGACGGCCGTCGACAGGCGCGCGACCGCGCTGCGCCACCGCGCGCCGCTGAGCAGTCCGGCCGGCCGGCGCCGGGTCGCCGCCCGGACTCGCTGGCCGATTCGGTCCGCCGGGTCCGTGCGCGCACCGGTGGCCAGGTGCTGAGCGCCGAGCCGGTTTCGTTCGACGGCCGCAGCCTGAACCGGGTGAAGGTGGTGGATGACGGCGGACGGGTCCGGGTCTACATGGACGATCCATCCGCCCGTCCGCGCCGCCCGCCGCGGCCTGCGCCTACACGTCGCGACGACGACTGAATTCGCACCCTAACCTGCAACTCTTCCCGCGACGACACACCGGCGCCGGGACATACCGGAGAAACCGATGCGCATCCTTCTGGTCGAAGACGAAGCTCCCCTGCGGGAGACCCTGGCCGCGCGCCTGAAGCGCGAGGGCTATGCCGTGGATGCCGCGCAGGACGGCGAAGAGGGCCTCTACATGGGGCGCGAAGTCCCGTTCGACGTCGGCATCATCGACCTCGGCCTGCCGAAGATGTCGGGCATGGAGCTGATCAAGGCCCTGCGCGACGAGGGCAAGCAGTTCCCGGTGCTGATCCTGACCGCGCGCTCGAGCTGGCAGGACAAGGTCGACGGCCTCAAGCAGGGTGCCGACGACTACCTGGTCAAGCCCTTCCACGTCGAGGAGCTGCTGGCGCGCATCAATGCACTGGTGCGCCGCGCCGCGGGCTGGAGCAAGCCGACGCTGGAGTGCGGCGCGGTGGTGCTGGACCTGGCCGCGCAGACGGTCAGCGTCAACGGCAGCAACGTCGACCTGACCAGCTACGAATACAAGGTGCTCGAGTACCTGATGATGCACGCCGGCGAGCTGGTCTCGAAGGCCGACCTCACCGAGCACATCTACCAGCAGGACTTCGACCGCGACTCCAACGTGCTCGAGGTCTTCATCGGGCGCCTGCGCAAGAAGCTCGACCCGGACGGTACGCTGAAGCCGATCGAAACCGTGCGCGGCCGCGGCTACCGCTTCGCGATTCCGCGCAGCAACGAAGGCTGAGCCCGGCGGGCGCGCGCTGCGCGCCCGGCGTGCAGGGGAGGCGGCGTGGCGCAGGCGCGCAAGGATCGTAGATTGGCCTGGCGCCCGCGTTCGCTGCAGGCGCGCCAGCTGCTGGCCGCAAGCCTCGGCCTGCTCGCCTTCCTGGCCGCCGCGGGCTATGCGCTCGACCGCGCCTTCGTCGACGTCGCCGGCCAGCTGCAGCGCGACCGGCTGCGCAACTATGCGACGTCCTATGCCCGCGACATCGAGTTCGACCGCGGCGGCAACCTGATCCCGCCCTACACCCAGGCCGACCCGCGCTTCGAGAGGCCCGACAGCGGCCTGTATGCGGAGGTGGTGCTGCCGCAGGGCAACTGGGGCTCGGAATCGACGCGTGGCCCGCAGCTGCCGGATGCGGAGCTGCTCGAGGGCGGGGTCGAGAAGTTCGAGGGCCCACTGCCGATGACCGGTGCCGACGGCAGCCCGCGCGAGGTACTGCGCTACGGCAAGGGCTTCATCTGGGACATGGAGCAGCGCGCCGAAGCCGAGTTTCCGTACACCATCTACATCATGGAAGACGCAGGCACCCTGCCGCAGCAGGTGCGGGTGTTCCGCGCAGCGCTTTGGGGCTACCTCGGCATCGCCGGCCTGGTCCTGCTGCTGCTGCAGGCGCTGGTGCTGCGCTGGAGCCTGCTGCCGCTGCGGCGCGTGGAAGCCGAGCTCAAGCGCGTACAGCTGGGCCAGGCCAACCGCATGAGCGAACTGCATCCGCGCGAGCTCGAACCGCTCACCGAGAGCATCAACGCGCTGGTCGAAAGCGAACGCCAGAACCTCGAGCACCAGCGCAACACCATGGCCGACCTTGCGCACAGCCTGAAGACGCCGCTGGCGGTGCTGCGCACGCGCCTGGACAGCGATGCCAGCGAAGACGAGCTTCGCGGCGAGGTGGCAACCCAGGTTCGGCGGATGAACGAGCTGGTGGGCTACCAGCTCGGCCGCGCGGCCTCGGCCGGCCACGCGCTGTTCGCCGCGCCGGTTGAAGTCGAGCCCTGCGCCGAGGAGATCGTGCGCGGGCTGGAGAAGATCTACGCCGGCAAGGGCACCGTGTGCGAGTTCGAGATCGACCCCGCGGCCCGCTTCCACGGTGAATCCGGCGACCTTCAGGAGCTGCTCGGCAACCTGCTGGAAAACGCGTTCAAGTGGTCGAAGTCCCGGGTGCTGCTGACCGTCGAGGTCGGTGCCTGCGCGCCGCGGCGACGCCCTGGCCTGATCCTGGCGGTCGACGACGACGGCCCGGGCATCCCGGCCGAACGCATCGCGCACGTGCTGCAGCGTGGCGTGCGCGGCGACGAGCGCGTGCAGGGCCACGGCATCGGGCTGTCGATCGTGCAGGACATCGTTCGTGGCTATCGCGGCGAGCTCGAGGTCACGGCGTCTCCGGAGCTTGGCGGCGCGCGCTTCCTGGTGCGGCTGCCGCCCGGGCTGTAGCGCTCAGCCGGCGGCGAACGGCGAGGGACCGTACAGCTTGCGCAGGTGCGTCGCCACGACCGGCTGCTCGCGTTCGAGCAGCGCCGGATTGCTGAAGTGGTACTCGCTGCAGACCGCGAAGAACTCCTCCGGCGCCTCGGCGGCGTAGGGATCGAGCGCGGTGTGCAGGCCACGATCCACGCGTGCCGCGAACGCGTCGTACGCCTGCTGGAAGTCCCGCGCCCATTCGCGCTGCCAGGCGCGCGGCAGCGGCGGGGTGCCGTCGAGCAGACCGTCGAGCGCGTCGAGTTTGTGCACCATCTCGTGCACCGCCACGCAGCAGCCGTCGCGCGGATTGTCGAGGTCGGCCAGGATGTCGGCCCACGAGAGCACCAGCGGGCCGTACTCCCAGGCCTCGCCCGCCAGTTCGTCCTCGCCTTCGTGCATCACCCCGGCGGCATCGACGTGGCTGCGGTCGACCCGGAACGCGTCGGGGTAGACCAGCAGCTGCGACCAGCCGTGCAGGCCTTCGGCACCGAACTCCATCAGCGGCAGGCAGGACAGCGCGGCCAACATCGTGCGGGCGACCTGGTCGAGCTCCAGTCCGCCGAGCGGGGTGATGGTCTTCTCGTGCAGGAAGCGTGCCGCCAGGGCGCGGAGGCGTTCGCTGCGGGAGTCGTCCAGCGCGGCCACCCACGGCACGCGTTCGCGCACGTCCTGCCAGCTGCGCCGGTCGATGTCGGCGGGCGGGCGCCGGAACAGGCGCCTGATCACGCCATGCCTAGCGGAACATCCCCGGCAGGAAGCTGTGCCAGCGCGGCGGCCGCGCCGCGTCGGGGTCGGCGCCGCGGGGGGTGACCGGCTTTTCAGCCTCGGGACGCCTGCTTGCACGCGCGGGATCGACATCCGGGGCGCCGCTGGCCGGGTAGTCGGCGCTGCAGCCCGAGCCGTCGCCCCCGGCCCCGGCCATGCGCGCTTCACGGGCCCCGGCCTGGAAGGTCAGGGACAGCAGGGAGATGGCAAGGATGGCGCGGACGGACATGGCGGGTGCCTGTTCGGTGACCGGTATCGCCGTGATCATACAACGCCCGCGTACGCGTACGCGCACGCGGGCGTGGGGGAGCCCGGGCGGTCAGGTGTGATAATCCGGGGATGTCCGCCCATGCCCCTGCCACCGCGCCGAGTGAAACCGACGCCGTCGAAAAAGCGCTGCTGCTGCGCCTGGCCAGCGGGCCGGTCCCCGGTGGCGACCTTGCCCGCGAATGCGGCCTGACCCGGGCCGCCGTGTGGAAACGGGTCGAGGCACTGCGCGCGGCGGGCATCGCGATCAGCGCGCGTCGCGGCCATGGCTATGCGCTGGATGCGCCATTGGAACTGCTGGATGCGCAAACAATCGCCGCCGCGTTGCCGGCAGGCACGCGCGCAGGGGTGCAGGGACCGGAAGTCGTCTGGACCATCGATTCCACCAACAGCGAACTCATGCGCCGGCGCACGCCCGACCGGGGCGTGGCCGTGCTGCTGGCGGAGCGGCAGCTTGGCGGGCGCGGCCGGCTTGGCCGCGACTGGACCTCGCCGCTGGCGGCAAACCTCTACCTGTCGCTGGCGCGCGCGTTTGCCGGTGGGCTCGCGCGGCTTGGCGGACTGGGCCTTGTAGCCGGCGTTGCCAGCGCCGAGGCGCTGCACGCGGCTGGATACGGCATGGTGCGTCTGAAGTGGCCCAACGACCTGGTGGTCGTCGATCCGGCTGGCGCTGCCCTGCGCAAACTCGGTGGCCTCCTGGTGGAAGGCGGCGGCGAGCACGCCGGACCGGTGCGGGCGGTGCTCGGCCTGGGGCTCAACGTGGGCATGCCCGCTGCGGCGGCGGCCGCGATCGACCAGCCCTGGTGCGACCTTGCGATCCTTGCCCACCCTGGCCGGCCTTCGCGCAGCGCCCTTGCGGCCACCCTGATTGCGCACCTGGTACCGGCGCTGGAGCAGTTCGACCGCGAAGGCCTGGCGCCGTTCCTGCCGCGACACGCGGCGCTGGATGCGCTGGCCGGGCGCGACATCGAACTGCGCGTGGGCAGCGGCCTGCATGCAGGGCGTGCGCTGGGGCTTGCGGCCGACGGCGCGCTTCGCGTGGACGTCGGCGGCAGCGAACGTCATTTCCATGCCGGCGAAGCCGGCCTGCGCACGCGGCTGGCGACCCCGTGAGCGACTGGCTGTTCGACCTGGGCAACACCAGGCTCAAGCTCGCGCCGCTGGATCCGGATGGCGCCGGACCGGTGGCGGCCTTCGGCCACGGTCAGGAACTCGATTCCGCATGGTCGTCGCTGCTGCCATCCAGGATCGACGTCGCATGGGTGGCCAGCGTGGGTCCGGCGGCGCTGCGGGCGTCACTGCTGCAGGTGCTGGTGCCGCGCGCCGCGCGCGTTGTCGAAGTGCGCGTGGAGCGCGAGATGGCCGGCGTGCGGATCGGCTACGCCGAACCTGCGCGGCTTGGTGTGGACCGCGCCCTGGCGCTGGTGGGCGCCCGCGCCAGGGCGCCGGGCTGGGTGCTGGTGGTCGGGGTCGGTACCGCGCTTACCGTCGACCTGCTGGCCGCCGACGGACAGCACCACGGCGGCAGCATCGCGCCCTCGCCGACGCTGATGCGCGAAGCCCTGCATGCGCGCGCGCCGCAGCTTCCGGCATCCGGCGGTGACGCCATGGCCTTCGCCACCGACACTGCCGATGCGCTTGCGGCAGGCTGCCTGGGTGCAGCGCTCGGGCTGCTGGAGCGCAGCCGGCGCGAGGCCGGTGCGCGCGCCGGCATGCCGGTTGGCGTGCTCCTGCACGGCGGTGGCGCCGGTGACCTGCTGTCGCACGTGCCGGGCGCGCTGCTTGCGCCGTCGCTGGTCGTCGACGGCCTGGCGCGCCTGGCGCGGCAGCCGGCGGGTACGGGCTAGAATCCGCGCATGTCACTGCGCGCGCTGCTGGTCCTGCTGGTCATGCTCAACTTCGGCGTCGCCACCTGGTGGCTGCTGCGCCCGGGGCCGTCGGCACCGGCGCCGTGGGTCCAGCCTGATGCCGTGCCGCGGCTCGTGCTCCTGGGCGAGCCGGCACCGGCACGGCCACGGGCCGCGGATCCAGCGCGCGGCGACGGGCCTGCAGCCGCGGGAATCGAGCCGCGTGGCGAAGCGGGGCAGTCCGCGCTGGCCGGGGCCCCGGACGCGGTGCAGGACGACGGCCGGGACGGCGGACCGGACGCATCACCGGAACCCGCGCAATCGCCGGCCGATGCCGGTCCCCTGTCTCCGCCCGTATCCCCGGCGCTTCGCTGCATGAGCTTCGGCCCCTATGCCGATGCCGCACCGGTCGCGGCGGCACGGGCGGCGCTGCAGCCGCTCGGCGCTGCGCGGACCCGCGTGCGCGACGTGGTCGAGGCGCCGCGGGGCTGGAGCGTTGCGATGGCATCGCAATCCGACCGCGACACGGCGAACGCACTGGCCCTGAAGATCAGGGAGGCCGGCTTCGACGACCTGCTGGTCGTCCCCTCCGGCACCAACGCCAACGGGATTGCACTCGGTCGGTACGCCAGCGAACCGGCCGCCCGCCGCCGCGAGGCCGCGCTGCGGGCCGCGGGCTTCCCGGCGTCGGCACAGCCCCTGGGCGACGCCAGCGTCAGCCACTGGCTGGACGTCGCCGCCGGTCCCGGCTTTGATGCCGCAGCGGCCCGGCTTGTTGCCAAGGCACCGCAGCTGCACGACATCGACTGTGCGCCCGTCGTCGCAGCGGGCGTCGCGCGCTAGAATGCGCGCGCCCCACCGGGCGCATCGTGCCGGCATAGCTCAGCTGGTAGAGCAACCGCCTTGTAAGCGGTAGGTCGTCCGTTCGATTCGGACTGCCGGCACCACGATGCACGCCCATGCATCGTGGATTTCAGCCCGATGCGACGACTACGCGTCGTCGAGGCGGATGCCGACGTAGGTGTCGCCGATGCCGGTGCCTGGGGGAAGCCGGCAGCTCAGCGATGCCAGTTGGTGGAAAGTCGCCTGCTCCGGATCGGCATCGGTCGGATAGAAGTACAGATAATTGCTGTCCGGGGTCTCGGACGAGACATCGACCGACAGCGCCACATACTGGAGGTCGGGCGACCCCGGGTAGCCGATCACGCCGGTGCAGCTCAGCGTCTGCGGCTCAGCGAGGCTGCTCGTCAGGAACATGCCGAAATAGCGGATGACAGAGTCCTGTGTGACGCCGCCGCCGCCGCCCTGGTCGATGACCGTGGTGAACGAGCAGGTCACGAAGGTGGCTGATTCGCCTTCGTTGACCATGCCCAGCGGACGCTTGCGCAGGTTGGCGTCCCAGGCCGGCAGTGCGCTCTGGCACAGACCGGTGGCGTTGCTCTGGATCTGGAGGTTTTCGACCGCGGCATTCGCGGCCGGGATCATGGCTGCGGTGAGCAGGCAGCCGATGAGCGTGGGAGCGATGGCTTTCATGTCGTTATCTTTTCCTTGATCTGGTACATGGGTTGCCCGGTCCCGACCAGGCATGGACGAGTGTGCCACAGGGCACATTCTGGACCTGTCACCTTTGCTGCAGGATCATGCAAGGTCCCGTTCCGCCCGCTGGAGGCACCCATGTCCTTGAAACTGCAGCCCGTATCCATATTCGGCGTCCCCACCGACGTCGGCGCGGGAGGACGTGGGGCGTCCATGGGGCCCGAGACGCTGCGCGTGGCGGGGCTGGTCGAGGCGCTGGCCGCGCGCGGGGTTGACGTCGTCGATCGGGGCGATGTCGTGGGACCGCGCAACCCCTGGCAGAAGCCGGTCGACGGCTATCGCCACCTTGACGAAGTCGTGGCCTGGAACCGGGCGGTAATGGAGATGTCGGGCGCCGAACTGGCGGCCGGGCGGATGCCGGTGATGCTGGGCGGCGATCATTGCCTGGCGATGGGCTCGATCACCGCCGTCGCACGCCACTGCCGTGCGCAGGGAAAGCGGCTGCGCGTGCTGTGGCTCGACGCCCATGCCGACTTCAACACGTCGGCGATCACGCCGTCCGGCAACGTGCACGGCATGCCCGTCGCCTGTCTCTGCGGACTCGGCCCTGACGCCCTCGTCAATCTTGGCGGGCAGGGGCCGATGATCTCCCCGGCCGACGTGCGCCAGATCGGCATCCGCTCGGTCGACCTCGAAGAGAAGCGCCTGGTCCGCGAGCACGGCCTGGACATCTACGACATGCGCTACATCGACGAGGTGGGCATGAAACAGGTGATGGAGGAGGCGCTTGCGGGCATGGGCGACGATACCCATCTCCACGTCAGCTTCGACGTCGACGTGCTTGATCCCACCATCGCGCCCGGCACCGGCACCCGCGTGCCGGGTGGCCTGGACTACCGCGAGGCGCAGCTGATGATGGAAATGATTGCCGACGCAGGCGGTGCCGATTCGCTTGACGTGGTCGAGGTGAACCCGGCGCTGGACGTCCGCAACCGCACCGCGCGCCTGGCGGTGGACCTGGTGGAAAGCCTGTTCGGCAAGTCCACGCTGATGCGCGACTGAGCGCTGTGGATGAATGCGAAGCGACCATGCTGGGGCGCCAGGTAGCGGCCTCAACGCGGATTTCACCCGCACCTGCGTCTGATGGCGGCAACGGGGCACCGCCGCCCCGTCGATCGTCCATCAACGGAGAGTTCCCATGAAGCGCATCGCAATCCTCATTTTCGTCTCGCTGTTTTCCGCGGGCATGCTTTCGGCCTGCAATACCGTTGCCGGTGCCGGCAAGGACGTGCAGAAGGTCGGCGAGCAGGTCGAGGACGCGGCCGATGACACCGGCGCCACCGATCCCCGCTGAAGGTCCCGCTGAATCGGCAGTCATCGAGGTGAAGGCCGGCCAACGAAACCTTGACCGTGCCGACATGTCGAGGCCCGCATGATGGACCCGGATCCACCGCAAGCGCGGTGACCTTTCCCCCATCAACGAGGTGACGCATATGAACAAGGACATCATTTCCGGCAAGTGGACCCAGATCAAGGGCCAGGCGCAGGCGCGGTGGGGTGATCTCACCGACGATGTGTTCGATGTCGCCGAAGGCAACGGCGAATACCTGGCCGGCAAGCTGCAGGAGCAGTACGGCTGGGAGCGTGACCGCGCCGAGCGCGAGGTCCGCGACTTCGAGAAGGGCCTCGGCTGACCGGAGAGGTGAGCAGCATCGGACGGGCCGGTTCGCCGGCCCGTTTTTTTTGGTTCTTCTCCCGATTGCGTGGAGCTTGGAGCTTGCGGCTTGCGGGTGATTGCTCCGGGAGGGTGCGTGCTGCCCGCCGTGGAGGCAGGGGGGATGCCCAGCCGGAATATGCGCATCCTGCTCCCAGTTCCGGCCGCCGGCCATCCATGGCCGGCTCTGGGCATCCCCCCTGCCTCC